>NMQN01000525.1 GCA_003575245.1 Candidatus Atribacteria bacterium 1244-E10-H5-B2
TCGATCTTAATTCTTAACATTTTAGAAACCTCCTAAACCCTTTATTTTTAAGCCTAACTAAATATAACACAATAAGGCAAGTTTGTCAAGTAAGTAAAGAGATAAAAGCTTTATTAGGGTCTATAACTTAAAAAGATGTTGAGGATCGGGTCAGATTGATGATGAAGGAAGAGAAGAAGAAACAAGGAAGGCCAACGTTTTTAACTCCAGAGGGAGATCTAAGCTAATTGATCCATTTTGAGCCAAGTTGAGGCCGGTTGTCCCGGTCCTCGAGCTTTCGATTGATTGAGGATCCTCTGAATCCGGATATCGCAAAGGCAGGGTGGGGGGTCTCGGGATTTCTTCGGAGAGAATATCTCCTGTTAGCCCTGTCCAATTCATAACGCATGTTGCTTTCAGATAGAAATAAATCATATAATTTCAAAGATGTTAATAGGAGCGCAAATATGGGTGGTATACGCATGGGAGGCTCTTACTATCACTTATAGTAATTTTTCCATCTGTGGAAATTTTACTTAACAATTGAAAATCTTCCTCATATTTTCCATTCATGGAATTTTTGAGGATATTATTAATATATGGTTTGTAAGGGATCATATATAATATCTTAAGTTCCAGATATTGTAAAGGTAGGGAGGGTTTTAGCTACTGCGGTTTCAGTATAAAAAATAACCTCTCCATAGGGATTTACAGATATAGAGTAAAAAACATAGGGTATTGTAAGGGGTCGATGCTTGGTAAGCTAATAACAGGGGTAGAAAGGCACCTGGAACGTGAATTTCAGCACTAAAAGCACCTCTTAGATAACCTATAAACCGTCAAACTACTTTGATGGTTTTTTAATCTTCCAAGGGAAGTGTCCAAAGTGAGATGTCTCTTTATCCGCTGATTTTAAGTTCCAGATGTTATAAATATATGGTTCTAAACTTTTACCCATTTCCCGAATTTTCGGTTTTTGGGTAAAAGTTTCAATCACTCTGGATATTGTTTGCTGGGGAATATCCAAAATGTCTGATATAGATTCTTGAGTATTCCAAGCACGTAGATATAACTCCATTATTTTTCTATCTATAGAATTTTTGTGGGTAGTTATTATTTTTGCGATTGTATTTAGATGAATATCAAGTTTTTTTGCATAATCTATTATTTGTTTAGCTTTAGAAAGGGTATCTGTGCTAATTCCAAGTATTTTTGAAGCTCGTTTCCTTCTCTCCTTACCTCCGTCAGATTCTGACGGTTGATGCCATTTATCATATTTTTCCATCGCTAACCAAATAGCCACCATTTCAGAAGGAGCAAAGTTCTTCCTCTTAATATTCTCATCTACTTCTCCCTTTGCTAAATCTTTTAGATTAACTATGTATACAGGAATTTCATCATATCCCAATTTTTCAAGGTCAAACTATTTTGATCTTGCTTTCTTTACTTCTCCACTAATACCAGTTTAATCTCTAGAATACCCCTGAAAACGAACGTAGAGTATCTTTATTCGCACATATTTTTATTTTTAAGGCAATGATAAGCATTTATACCTTAACCTGCTTTTTTAGATAATTGGTCTAATGTTATCTCCATATCTGGTAAAGAATATTAGTGGTCCTTTAAAATAGTCGTTAGTGACATCAGAACGGCTAAATATGAAGATGAAACGAGCTCAAGTCCGAGAATACAGGATTTGATGATAAGAGCATAAGGATTTATACAGATAAGATCAGATCGGGAGTATTGCTCAAAACGTTGTGCCAAAAGGGTATGGGCACAAAAAAATATTTTGGAACGATAAACTTGACATCCATCTAAAAATAGGTATAATGAGAATAAGAAGGAACGAGCCCGCTATCATCATTAGACCGAGATAAGCGGACCCGAAACAGAGCCGAAGTCATTTGCTGTTCCTCGAGTTCCTAACTTATTATAGCACATAAAAGGAAAAAAACAATAGAGGGCTTGGCTCCTGTTAGAAGTCAGGCCTTCTTTATTAGGAGGCAAAGGAAAAAATGATAATGAATCCGATTAAAAAGAGGAGAAAAGAGAAGGGGTTAACGCAAGTAGATTTGGCCTTCCTGGTAGGAATATCTCAGATATATATTTCTCACTTTGAGACTGGTGGACTCATCCCCTCCGAGAACCAGACTAAAAAGGTTAGTAAAATTCTGGGCATCAGTCCGGAAACTTTAAATAAAGAACTGCATCAATTCTACGAAGCCAGAAGGAAGGAGTTAGAGAAGAAGATGGAGGAGAGCACAGATAATGCCTAAATATAAATGTAAAAAAATAAGGCATTTTTAATATCTAAGTAGAGAAAGTAAACTCCAAAACATTTCGGACAATTAGACTTACGAAGTACCTAAGAAAAGGGGGTTCAAATAATGGAATGGTATCTTCTTGTTATAGTTTTAGGCGTAGTAGTAGGGATAATTTATTTTTCTATCAGGAAAGAGAAAAAATGAGCAAGTGAGCTAGTTCAGTAACCCGGCTTCTCTCCAGAGTTCTCCGGGTTACTCCCTTGAGTATTAAATAATAGGGGAGGTGATTAAATTCAGGTAATTTACCAGAGTAAATAAAGTTTAAAATTTATAAATAAAAGAGGAGGTGAGGAGAAGAGAAAACATTAGTACTAGGAGAATTTTAGATCTTAAAAAAAAGAATGAAGAAGGAAAAAAATTAATTTTAAAGGAGATAAAAAAATGAGAAGTATTGGCTTA
>NMQN01000467.1 GCA_003575245.1 Candidatus Atribacteria bacterium 1244-E10-H5-B2
ATGTTTATCGGAGTTACCATGGCTATTATTCAAAAAGATATAAAAAGACTTATGGCTTATCATTCAGTTTCTCAAATTGGTTATATACTTTTAGGAGTAGGAGTAGGATTAGCTGTTTTAGCAAGTCCTAATGTCTTAAATAGTTATGGTATTAAAGCGATGGAAGGTGGCATATTTCATATTATAAATTATTCTTTATATAAAGGCCTATTGTTTTTAACTGCCGGAGCCTTATTCTTTAGGACAGGTACAAAAGACCTCGATAAAATGGGTGGATTAGCTCATTATATGAAATATACTACTATCTTTTTTATGATTGGAGCAGCAGCCATCGCTGGACTTCCTCCCTTTAATGGTTTTGCTTCTAAACTTTTAATTTATGAATCAGTGTATAGATTTAATCCGCTTTTATCTATAGCAGCTATGACAGTTAGTATTTTAACTCTAGCCTCATTTGTTAAAGTATTTGCTAGTGCATTTTTAGGTCCCAAGTTGCCTCAATTTAAAGAAGTCAAGGAAGTCCCGCGCAGTATGGTCTTTGCTATGGCTGTTTTATCTTGCATTATAATATTTTTTGGATTATTCCCGGATTTGGTAGTAAAGAATTTAGTACATCCTGCTGTAATGTCTTTAATAGAGCAGTTTAAATATACCGGTACAGTATTAGAAGGTATGTAAGAAAGGGGGAGAATAAATGGGCAAATTAGAGAAAACAATTCTTTGGTTTGGAGTTATAATTGCTCTTATTGCTCTCATAATAGCAATTACCAATTTTGTCAAAATAAATTATAACTACAATATTATAAAAATTATTTCTGAAACTCAAAGCTATATTTTAAAACTGATATAGAATATCGGTGATCCGGGTTTGCTGATTTCTCTCCCGAGTTGCCGTTTACCCCGCTCCTTAGTTTTTTGAATTTTTGGGCTGAGGGGCGGGGGGTATTTAATAGGTGGTGGTGTTTATGGTCTACATTTCCTAAATAAAATAGCAGGGGATTTAAGAGGAGTTTAGATATGGAGAAAGAACTCGTTGATTATGATTTTCAATCGCAAAAATTAGAGGAGCGAAAAGAAAAAATTAGGGGGATTAATAAGATGGAATTTGACGAAAAATTTCATATTTCAGGACGTCCGGAGTGGATCGTAGATTTATTTTTGGAAGTAGATAAATTTATTATGACAGGTTTAAAAGGTAAGGTTAGAAAAGACTATTTAGAGAGTTATATAAAATATTCCTATGGCGGTTTCTTATTTGCTTATATTATAATCCGAAAAGGAGAAAATTTAAAAGTTTGGGCTAAAATTCCCTATTCCTCTCTTGGCTCTATACCTCTTTTTGTGAGAGACTACGAGCCGACAAGTCGTAGGGTCGGGGTAATGATAACTTTTGACGATCAAAGAGAATTTTTACAAGCAAAAGGAGCTATGTTAGACGTTACTTTCAGTATTATTTTGAAGGCTTTTCAGGGGATAGTCGGTCGAAAGCGGAAAGTAAAGACCCCCTTAAAGATGATATCAAAAGTTGAGCCGGTAAAGATAGAAGCAATTGAGCCTGTTTCGATAAATATATCGGTGGGCAATAATGGGGATATCGAAATTAATCTCAAAATAAAAAAAGAGCAAAAAAGGATCTTAGAAAGAATTTTAGAAGAGACTATTTTAAAATAATAAAAGGGGGTGATAAAACATTAAGGAGGAGTTAGGAGAATCTACTCAAAAAAAAATTTAAGGAGAAAAAAAAATGAAGAAACTTTCAATTATTAAGGGTTTTACTTTAATCGAGTTAATGGTTGTAATTGCTATTATCGGCGTATTAGCCCTATTAGGATTAAGACTCTACACTGGCCAACAAGATAAGGCTAAAAATGCCATAGTTAAGGCTAATGTGGGCCATATACAGACTTTGATTCAGGCAAAATTAGCTGATGAAAAAGTCTCTACGGTTTGGACTTACGTAACTGATGATATTGGTACACCTAATATATATGATGATGCAGGCATACGTAATCCATTTACTGGTGAAGAACAGACTGCTAATGAAACTGCTGGCATAGGAGGGAATACAGGTGATGTATATGTTGAAAAAGAAGGCACTTTTCCAAATGAATATTTCTCTGTTAATGGTAACGATGCTGATAAATTTGATGTATATGATATATCTTTAACTGCAAGTAAATAATTTTCGAATCGCGAAATTCGGAAAGGGGAAAAAATGAGACTTTCGAATCGATTGCGCTGGAGCTTAGTTGTTTTTCTTTTGACGTTGTACGTAGTGATAATAATTTGGATAGTGCGATTATCCCTAAGATTGAGAGGAGGTTAAAAAATGTACCCTCGATATAAATGTCCAGTTTGCCGGTCGATATGGCGGAAAAGAGAACCTTTGCCAGTCTGTCCGATCTGCCGGGAAAAACTAATTAAGTTAGATGATGGGGTAGATATAAAAAAGATAATGGAGATAATTAAAGGGCAGGCTAAGGGAGTAAGGATAAAAGAGGATTCAAAAATTTCAGAAGAAAAATGGGATAAAGCAATTGAAAAAGCTGAACGATTTGTTGAAAAAAATAAATGAAAGGAGTTTAAAAGATGCCAGAATATAGATGTCAAGATTGCGGGAAACATTTTTTGGGTTGGGGAGTATTTTCGATTTGCAATTATTGCGGTGGCAAGTTAGAGCCTATAAATGAGCCTGC
>NMQN01000078.1 GCA_003575245.1 Candidatus Atribacteria bacterium 1244-E10-H5-B2
CGCTTGCGAGATAATGAAACGGAGATGCCGAGCAATAGAGATAGAGCCAATATATGGAGAAGTAATCTTAGCCAGATGGGAGAAATTTACTGGAAGGAAGGCGGTGAATATAAGTGGCCGATAGAGCAGATGATATAGAAAAAGAAAAAAGAATATATCAAGTGGGCTTACTTTTATCCCGAAAACCGAACAAAATTATATGTCAATTAACGTCACAAAAATGGGGCATTTCAACTCGGCAAGTCCGTAGATACATTAAGTTAGCGAAAAGAGAGTGGGAAAAATATTTTACGGATATTAAGAGGTGTGGAATGGCATATCACATTGCCAAAAGGAGAGAAGTGAGAGATAAAGCAATGGAGGATAAAAATTATAGACTCGTCTTAGATGTAGATAAAGATGAAGCAGAATTATTAGGGTTATATATTAAAAAAATAGAAGAAGGGCCGCCCGGTAGTTTTGCAGAATGGGTCAAAGCAGTAAAAGAGGAAGAGGAAAGGAGACGGAAAAAAAATTCTGACTCAAATAGATGAAAGAGATATACGTTTATACAATGAATATGGCAATGAGTGGAACAAATTTGCTAGAGATGCTTTAGCAGTTCGACTAGACCGGAACCAAAGAAAGATACTAGAGGCAATACAACTTAATAGGAGAGTATCGGTCAGATCAGGCCATGCAGCAGGAAAAGACTACGTGGCAGCAGTTGCCTCTTTGTGTTTTTTGTATCTTAATGTTCCTTCAAAGGTCATTAATACAGCTCCCACCGATAGGCAGGTTATCAGTATTATGATGTCAGAGATAGCAAGAATATATCGTAGTGCCAAGATAAAACTAGGAGGAGAGTTATTGGCCCATAAGGTAAGCTTCGATGACCCGGACTGGTTTTTATTGGGCTTTAAGACCAAAGATAAGAAGCCAGAAGATTGGACTGGCTTCCATTCCCCCAACCTTATGGTAGTGGTTACCGAGGCTTCTGGAATAGACCAGGTAACCTTTGATGCCATCGAAGGTATACTAACCGGCAATAGTAGATTAGTTTTGATATTTAACCCGAATAGGACTACCGGAGAGGCATACCAAAGTACCAGGAGCCCTCTATATAAAGGAAAGTTTAAGATAAGCTGTCTGAATTGCGTAAACGTCAGGGCCAAGAAAATATTAATCCCGGGACAAGTAGATTTTGAATGGATCGATG
This sequence comes from Candidatus Atribacteria bacterium 1244-E10-H5-B2, assembly GCA_003575245.1. The sequence continues at coordinate 1,199 of NMQN01000078.1, forward strand.
AGAAGATCAGAAAGCCGGGATGGGTAGTAGGGATAGAGGAAAGTGAAGTAAACAAAGACTCCTGTGATTTTAAGTGGGAGGGCAAATGGTACCGGCCTAATGATTTATTTCTGGTCAAGGTCATGGGTGAATTCCCCCGGGCTACGGAGGATACTTTAATACCCCTAAGCTGGATAGAGTTGGCCAATGACAGATGGCAGGATTTAAAAGGTAAAGGAGAGGGCACGCTAAAATTAGGAGTCGATGTAGCCGGCATGGGAAGGGACCTCACCGTATTCGCTTTCAGAAGAGGAGAGGTTATTGAGAGACTTAAAGCCTATAGCAAACAGGATCACATGGTGACTGTAGGGAGAGCAAAAAATGAGCTAATAAAGAAAGAAGATATCACCTATATAGATTCAGCAGGAGAGGGGGCCGGAGTCTTTTCGAGGTTGATAGAACTGAAGGTTAATGCGGTGGGAGTTAAGGCCTCAGAATCAGCGAAAGGACTTACTGACCTAACTGAACAGAGGACCTTTGCCAATATGAGGGCCTATTTATACTGGGCTGTAAGAGATGCTTTAGACCCAGCATTTGGTGAAAATTTAGCCTTGCCTCCTCTTGATGAGTTGACTCAGGATTTGACTGAGGTGCATTGGAGCACCAGGAGTAATGGAGACATCGTAATCGAAGAGAAGGATAAAATAAAAAAGAGGTTAGGACGGTCTCCGGATTACGGGGATGCGGTAGCCAATACCTTTTCCGGGAAGAGAAAACATAAACAAGCAGAGGTAGTTGCATAATCTTTAATTAAGTGAAGTTAATAATATGACAAAAGCAAAGTCTGGAATGATGATGGGAAGACTTGCGGTACAATTAATGTTTAGATAATTTTGCTGCCTACTAACTGATTTTGAGAGGGAATATATTGAGAAAGTATATTAAGTATTTTGTTTATGTTTTGAGGCATAGATGGTATGTCTTCTTGGAGTGCTGTAAAGCTGGAATAGTTTGGCAAGGAATCATACATGATTTAAGCAAGCTATTACTGTCTGAGTTCATACCTTATGCCAATCATTTTTATGGGAAGAACAGCAGTATTAGTAGAGGTAGGAATAAAACAGGATATTATAAACCTACCGATACTGGAGACAAAGATTTTGATTTTGCTTGGTTGCTACATCAAAAGAGAAATAGACACCATTGGCAGTGGTGGATATTACCAGAAGATGAAGGAGGAGTCAAGGTATTAGATATGCCTCTGAAGTATCGAAAAGAGATGCTGTGTGATTGGAGAGGTGCCGGAAGGGCACAAGGCAATAAGATTACTCCCGCAGTTTGGTATGAGAATAATAAAAATAAAATGCAATTACATAGAGGCACAAGGACATGGATTGAGAATCATATTTAAGTGAGGTGAACGATATGACTGAAAGTATAAAGAAGAAAAAACAGGCTGAGGTTCACGTTACCCTTACCAAAGGGCAGCAGTTTATACAGACCTCAAAAGGGATTTATCCTTTATCGGTCCTTAAGAAGCACGAAATTGAAAAGACTTCGAAACAGATTAAAGAAGAAGAGCAATTTGGAATTAATGAATTAGTTGCTCCCCCTAATTCCCCCAACAGTCTACTCCAATTATACGATATGAATTCGACTTTTTCGGCCTGTGTAAATCAGATAGCCGAAGATGTAGCCGGACTGGGCTGGAGACTGGAGTTAAAAGAGGGAGAAGAAGAGGATGAGGAAGAGAAAAAGAAGATCAACGAACTCTTAGATAAACCCAATCCGGAAGAGTATTTAAGACATATATTGAAAGAGATGCTCATTGATGTAGGAATAATAGGCTGGGGTGGATTTGAGATAGTGAGAAACGCCCTCGGGGAAATAGCCGAGATGTGGCATATCGCCGGACATACTTTCAGGATCCATAAAAAGAAGAAGAAATTCTGTCAACAGAGGAATAATGACAAGGTATGGTTTAAAAGGTATGGGGAGGAAAAGGATATCTCTCCAGAGAATGGAAAAGTAGGCAAGCTTGACTTAAAGAGTAGGGCAAGTGAGTTGATCTACTATAAAAGATATTATCCCAGATCAGATTATTACGGAGCACCTCCTATACTATCGGCAGTAGGTTCTCTGGTCGGACTTATTGGGATTAGAGATTATAATTTATCCTTCTTTGAAAACTACGGGGTTCCAGCAGCCTTAATCACTTTAATTGGAGACTGGAAAGAGGGTTCAGCAAAGAAGATTAAAAATTTTCTGGATACCGAGATTAGGGGTTCCGAAAATGCCCATCGGACTATGGTATTTCAACTTCCCGATGAGAATGCCAAATTTCAATGGCAGCAGCTATCCGTAGACATAAAAGAGGGAAGTTTCAGGCTGTATAGGGAATCCTTGCAAGAAGACATACTCATTGCCTATTCCATGCCTGGAGAACGAATCGGAGTTAGATCAAGAGTAGGAAAGTTAGGCGGGGGTAGCATGACCGAGGAAGCTACTAAGATATATATTGAATCGGTAGTAGAACCTTTACAGAAGGATATGGAAGATATTATCAATGGACCTATCATCGAGAAAGGCCTTAATTGCCACAAGTATATATTCAGGCTTAATACTCTGGATATTCGAAATATAGATGCCGAAGGGGATAGATATATTAAGTACATTGAACATGCGATGATGACCCCAAACCAGGCTAGAAATAAATTAGGTCTGGGAAAGACCTACATCGGTGGAAATAGATACTACATGAAAAGTGGCATGGAGGAAGTAGGAGAAGAAGAGCTAGAGAAAAGAGAAGACAAATTTATCAAGGCCATGGAAGACCTCAAAGAGGGAATTAACAAATTAGCTGAAGGTGATTTTCTTAAAGAAGTGGGTAAGGACGAAGAGGAAAGTTAGAGGACTAAAAAGCATGGTAGATATAGAGAAATTTATTAAAAATATAGAATTAGAAAGTTATGTAAAGGAGATCTTGGCGGAGATAGTGCAGATGGTGGATAGAAAGATTAAAGAAGATATGCCGGGAGTTAAGATTGCCATCAGAATAGAATTAGGAATAGCAGACGGCCGGACTCCGCGGAGGAAAAATAATGAACGAAATGGATAATAAGATAGATTGCCGAATAATATATTATTATGGTTCGGCGTCTTTTACAGATGGTTCTTACTTTTTATACGGGTATGAGGAAGGAGAAGGCTTGACTGGAAATGTTGTAATAAAGGAGCTAAGGAAAGTATGCCATTAACCAGCGAAACTGCAGAAGAATTGGATAGACTTTTGGATATATTCTTTGAAAAGATTGGCCGTAAAGAGAGGATGAGGAAGCAGATACTTAGATTGATGGATGAGTGTGAGGCCTATTTATATCCTAAGATCCGGGAATGGATGCAACTAACTCAAAAGCAGATCGTCAGAGATATTAAAAATAGAATTCTAAAATTTGAAAAGAAGTCTAAGCCCCAAATGGTAATAGATTATGTAGACTGGGAAATGATAGAGAAAGAAGGAAAGAGCATAATCAAACCAGCTTACCTAAATGTAATGCAAAAGGCAGGGAATGTGGCCTATGAGCAGGGCAAGATCGTAGGCTCTTTTGACGTGATAAATCCCCGTTCTGTGACGTGGGCCGAGAAATATTCTTCTGAGTTAGTCACCTTAGTAGGGAAGGAAACTAAAAAGGGATTACGAGAAATAGTGACTCAGGGGGTAAAAGAAGGAAAGACTCTTAAAGGAATAGCAAAAGATATTGAGAAGATGGGCATAGGACTTAATGGAAGGCAGACTAAGGCTTTGTATAAATACAGGGATCTAATGGAAGCCCAGAAGTTGCCTTCAAAGGTAATTAAGGATAAGTTTGACAAATACTACAATAGGCTACAGAGAGAACGTAGTGAAATGATAGCCCGGACAGAAGTTAACCGGAGTGTAAATGAGGGCTATTTAGATTCATTGGAGGGAACCCGATATGAGGAAGTAGAAATATCTTCAGCTGGTGATGCCTGTCATTTATGTTTAGATATGGCCGGGATAAGATATAAAAGAGCTGAGGCAAGAGGGCGCTTACCGGTTCATCCAGATTGCCGATGCCATTGGATTGTAGTAATTCCTAGAGTAAAGAAACCAAAAGTCCCTAAGAAACCAGCAGTACCAGAAAAACCTTTGAAGGCAGCAGAAGCTCGGAAAAAATTAAAAGATACTTACAGGAGAGAACTTGCTAAAATTCAGAGACTCGAATCCGACACTAGGGATTATAGCAGTAGAGCTTTTGAGTTAAAAAGGGCTGGGATGATTAGCGAATCAGATAAATACCATGATTTATATGAGAAGACCAAAAAAGAAATAAGGATGATCGAAGAGGCAGTTAATCAAAAAATGAGGAAACTCCTCTATGTTACTGATAAAGGCTTTGCTTTAGATCCAGAATGGTCTATTAAAGAAACGCCATTTTTTAAGAATGGTCTAACCGAATTTACAAAGCTTATTGATGAGAAGGTTGCAAAGACTTTAAGTGTCCGTATCGCAAAAACTGGGAGGAGAGGTTATTATCATATGGAAACGATCTACATTGATGCTCAAGGAATAGCGTTTAAAGATACTGGACAGATTATTCATGAGTTGGGACACTGGCTGGAAGACATAAACCCCGAGATGAAAAAATCTATTTTAGCATTCTATAAGGAGCGAACCAAAGGTGAGCCATTAATCCGATTGATTGATAGTTATAGGGCAGATGAACTTTACAAAAAAGATAAGTTTATGGATCCTTACATGGGGAAAGATTATCAAGGGACAGCGACTGAAATATTGAGTATGGGATTGCAAAGTTTTTACCAACGACCTTATGAGTTAGCTACTAGAGACCCGAGATATTTTGATTTTATTTATAATATAGTGAGGGGGAAATATTAATGGCTGTGACTGTTGAGATAGAAGGAATCCAGGCCACGATAAAAGACAATGAGTGGGAATGCAAAGATAAATTTATGAAAGGCATGTTATCAGTATTTTCGAGAGATATTCTTACAGACTATTCTCCCTTCCCAGATTTAGCAGTTGCCAAAGAAGCAGTTAAAGAACTCGGCGGATATATAATAAAGATAACCGATAGGCCTAAATTCGTAAAGGGCAGGATTTATTGAATAGTAAATTAAAATGGATTAAGATTAAAAAATTAACTGATATACCAGATTTAGTATATTAATTATTAGATAAGTGGGTGATACTATTGAAATTAGAAGGTATAACGAAATCGAACTTGAAAAAAGTTACTGATTCAGGGTTATATGAATTAAGACTAAGGTTTGTAGGAGTACATCATAGTCTTCATAGCAGATATCTGAAATTTGAAAAAAAGGAGCCCCTAATTCAAATAAATTGGAATAATTTCTTTAAGAGATATAAATGGTTAGTGGAAGAATTTGAAACCAGAAGATTAATATATAATCGGAAACCTCTCGATTTAGATTTAGAAAAAAGCGAAAAGAAATTTAATATAGAAATATTAGGAACTTATGCCCAGCTTAATTCCCCGCATGGCAAACACTTCTCCCTGCTTATCCGTCACAAAGATAAAAGGATTCTTATCGACCCGGCAGTACATCAGAAAGAGGTAAAGGAGGATTTAGACTCTATAATAATAACTCAATCCGATAAGGATCACTGGGAATACCTGAAGGAATATAATGATATCCCAGTTTATACGGTAGGAGCGATATTTGATAGGTTACCAAAAAGAAAAGACATGCACCTTTTCCTTAAACCGCTAAGGATTGACGGAATGGAGATTATCCCGATCAAGACTACCCCGGCAGTCGGAACTCCCTCCATGGGCTTAAGATTAGATGTAGGAAAAAAGAAGATATCAATCTTACCCGAGTTCTTGGATTTAGGGAAGGCGCAGAAGGACCTGATACAAGGGACTATCTGGATTTGTGGAGTAGGAAATTATAAGACAGATCCGAAGAAAGAGGAAAATAAACTTTCTTTTCTCTCTCTCCTGCAATTGGCAGAAGAATTGAAACCCAAAGTAATGTATCTTACTAACTTAAGAAAAGATATTTTAAAACATAAAGAGAAAGTTAATACCGGACTTAAGATATGGAATGGTAAGATCTTATATGATGGTGATGTCCTGGAAGAGAAGGACTTTGAGAAGAGAGAAAAATGGGGATTGAATAAACCGGCCTATCGGATATTTACCTTTGAGGACCTTAAAAATACTCCAAATTTTCAGGAAGGAAAGGCGATAGTCGAAGCCAAGTTTGATGGGATGAGATGTCGCGTAGAAAAGAAGGGGAAAGATATAATTATAATGAGTGATCCCGAAGATATCAAGGGTTCTCCCATCAAGACTAATAGATTACCTTGGCAGGTAGAAGAGCTTAAAAAGATGAAAGAGGATTTTGTGGGGGATTCTGAAATAATAATGATTGATAAGGAAAAGAATGAATGCTTACACAGGGTAGTCACTAATGCACTTTTAAACGGGAAGTTCGACCCGACTGAAGCTAGTAAGAAAGCTCATATTTACATTTTTGATATTGTGGAATACGAAGGAAAAGATATTAGGGACTGGCCCCTCAAAGAGCGAAAGGAACTGCTTAGCAAATTCAAGGATTCTGAGCACGTCCATTTTCTCACAAGTTCAACGAATTTGGGTAAGGATGCTTTATCTTACATCGTAGATTTAAAAAATCTTAAACTAGTCGAAAAAGTTAAGGGCAAGATAATGGGCTATGCCCACAAAGGCGGTCCTTATCCCAAACATATTGCCGAGGGGGCAATGGTCAAATTGCTTAATACTCCTTATGAGACTCCTCAGGATCATGGTGCTTGTAAATGGAAAGAGAAGTACGAGATAGATTGCCTAGTAGTCGGGGAAAAGGAAATTATCAGGGAAGGAAAGAAGACCGGGAACTGGAATTATGAACTAGCTGTGGGACCCATTGAAAAAGAGTGGGCAGAGGCCATAAGCAGAAAAGATAAGAAGGCGGTAATAGAATTTAAAGGAAAGTTTTATAACCATATAGGAAAGTCAGATAATACGAAACAGGATGTAGTG
>NMQN01000658.1 GCA_003575245.1 Candidatus Atribacteria bacterium 1244-E10-H5-B2
AAGCTTTTAAACAGGCAATCCGTATTGATCCTGATTATGCTAAGGCCCACTGCAATTTAGGTGCTGCTTATGGCCAACTCGGTTACCATAAAGACGCAATAGAAGCTTTTAAGCAGGCAATCCGTATTAATCCTGATGATGCTGGTGCCCACTATAATTTAAGTGTTGCTTATATTCTAATTGGAGATAGAAATTCAGCTTTAAATGAATACAGAATTCTTAAAGGATTAAATATTGATTTAGCTGATAAGTTATTTGATTTTATTTATTAATTGTATTTTGTTTATTGTCCTTTGTAGAATTCTCTTGTTTCTCTGCTCAAAGAGATAGTTATAAAAATATTTGGGATAGCTGGAGCAACCTACTGCTCGTTGCCATTCTTTACTTAATTACTGAGCATTAACATGGGTTGCTAGCTTAATAATTCGGTAACTTTTTTCGCTTTTGATAAGGGGTCTGATAAGTCCAGGTTTCCGATGTCTTCTTAAATTATTAGAATATAACAGGAGACAGTTTTTTATTACACTTTTATCATATTTTAAGAAATTACAGTATGTCAAATGTTGAGACCTAAACTTCACATTATTTACACATCCCTATGTCATAGCGAACAGAGATAACGTGGCAATCTCATTACTCCTGATGTCATTCCCATGAAAAAGGGAATCCATATTTTCTTTTCCATCTAAATACTATTCAATAACAACTAATACATTCTGCAACTATTTTTTAAAAAAAGAAGGATTTTTAAAACTTATGTCGTATATAAAATATGTAATATATAAAATGTCTCACGTAAATTAAATATTTTATATTCCATAAATTTACTGAATTTAATAATTGTATTCTGTTTTTCCTGAATATTTTTTTATTAACGCAGATAGGCAAGATTAATAAAAAAAAATCGAATTTATCAAAAGTGTCAAAAAAACCGTTATCCCCTTGACAATTTGTGTATTATATAATAATTTTTATATACAAAATATAATAGGAGGTGATATTATATGTCTTTGGGAAATGCCCTATTGGGCTTACTGAATCATAGGCCAATGACCGGCTATGATTTAAAAAAAATGCTTGATCATCCCATGGGTTTTTTTTGGGCCGCCCAGATAAGTCAAATATACCGGGAGCTAAATAAACTGGAAGAGAAAGGATTAGTTAAATCTGAGGTTGAACCACAGGAGAAAAGACCTGATCGCAAGGTTTATCAACTTACCAAAGAAGGCAGAGAAACCTTCTTAAACTGGCTGAACAAATTTCCTGACCGGCTTAGCGAACTATATAGAAGTCGATTTTTAATGCGTATATTTTTCTCCTCAAAAATAAAGTTAGATGAATTAGCCTTTGAAATAAAGAGGTATAAAAAGGAAATGGAAGAACAGTTAGGATACTTAAATAAAGTTAAACAATGGATCAAGGATTATAGTCGGGAAGAGAGGCTTAAGGAACATGCTTTTTATTGGAATTTAATAGTTAAGAAAGAGCATAAGAGTATTGCTGCCGGGACAGAGTGGGCTGATGAATGTCTGCAGTTGATTGAACAAAAGAAGAGAAAAAAAGGAGGGAATTAACTGGGAGTATTAGAAAGTGTTTTAATTTTGGCTGGTCCGGTTTTCCACTTATTTTTTCTGCATTTAATAATAAATTGGGGCAGGTTCCATTTTTAAAAATATGATTTGAGAACAGAAAAGGGCAGGTTAAGGAAAACGACTTTCTCCATAGCTTGCCCTTTTTCATTTTTTTCTCTATTCAATTTTCCCCAGCTCTACCTTCATTCCGGAGAGTTCTTTCTGCACTTCCGTGAAGCGCAGAGAATAATACTCCCGATTCTGCTGATTAAGGTTAGTAATAGTATTGTGTATCTCTTTAGTATTCTCCAGGACTTGCCGATAACCCTCTTTCTGGGCAACTACTATCTCCTGCATAAATCTATCGATACGAAAGATTAAGAGTATCGATAAGGCGATAGGGAAGCCCTGATTGGCGATCACTTCAGACAATGTTTTAACATCCATTACTTCACTCCCTTCAAATTCAGTTTTTAGTTTTTAGTTTTTGGTTTCAAGATGCAAGATACAAGTTTACAGTTTTCAGTCTTTTGTAGGGGTCGGATTTATCCGACCCGTCCTTATTCGGGCACGATGCATCGTGCCCCTACGTTTCTTGCTAACGACTATTCACTATTCACTAACGACTAGTTATTCCCTCCACCTGACCCTCCTGGTAGGCCTGACATCCAAGTGCAAGAAATTCTTCTTCTCGTACAACCCGATGCCGGCAAAATCTATATTCTCACATATCTCCAAAAGGGTAATCAGATTGATATCTTTTACCTTGATATCTGCCGCCAACCCGATACAGTGATAACTGTTGACTATACCTCCCACTTTCTGGTTATATTCAAAGCAACGGTATCCGGAGGTGATATAAACCGGTCTTTCTAAAATATTTCTTAACTCCACCAATTTGGCAAGCAGTTTGGGGTGCAGCATAACCAGATTACAACAGGGACAGGCAAACTCGGATAATTTAAAATTTTTAGCTACTTTTAAATTATTGATACTATTTAGCATTTGCATGTGTATTTTCTCCTTTCTAGCAATTAACCTGCTGGTTAATTGCGTAATGAGTAATAAGTAATGAGCAATTAAGATTCACCAATTCACCGATTAAAAATATAGGTGC
>NMQN01000575.1 GCA_003575245.1 Candidatus Atribacteria bacterium 1244-E10-H5-B2
CCTTGATATTTTTTGTGTTGGCTTGGGAATGGGAGTACCATTCTTCTGCATATTATTTGGATTCCCAGTTGGTTGGTATAGCGCAAAAAGAATAATTATTAACTCGAACCGAGTAAAGGTAAATTTTATTCTTAAAAAAACACTACACTATGCACTTGTCACTTCCATTTTTACTTTCCTTGTAATGACAATATTGTGGGGAAGGGCTGTTCCCATGTTCTTTGACCCTAACACGGATTTTGTGAATTTTGGGATCCCCTTCATTCTTTATGAGCCAAAGTTAAGCTTTATTGGTTGGCTGTTCCTTATGATATTCATCTCTCCATTTTTACAGTTGTTGACCACAATTTTTACTTCTTATTTAACTTTACTAAAATGGTTAAAGAATAATAAAACTCTTGAGTAAAATTTAGTATAATAGCAGTGGGTAAAAATATTATTTTATATTAAAAAATGAGGAGGGTAGAAATAAAATGAAAAAGATAATGAAAAAGCAGAACATTAAATTTTTATACAGAAAGACAAATTACTTTTTGTTAGTTGGTCTCATATTCGCTTTAATGGCAGGCAGCGCTTATTGTGTGGTCTTGAGTATTTCTCCGACTATCTCTCTTGAGGAAGGGGAGTTAAAGTTGGATAGGCTTAAAATGGCAGTTGCCGGTGAATTTTTTAGTGTAGATGCTAAGTTAATATTAGATTATCGTCAGAGAGGATTCCATCCCGAAGATATTGTTACTGCTTTATTTTTCTCAGGGGATAGCCAAAAACCACTTGATTTAATTTTTAACCTTCGAAAGGGGAAAGAAGATTGGAATAGTGTTGCTGATATATTAGGATTACCACCCAATGCTCATGGTATGCAGATGGCTTTAGCTCACGGGAAAGGTAAAAAAGTAGGGTTAAAAAGGAAATTGGCTTCAGAAGGACATATCTTTCTCAGCTTTATAAGCGATTATCATAAGATCGAGATGGATAGATTACGGTTTTATATCGAAAAAGAATTTACTCTAAATGATATTTTCCTGGCGGTAAATTTAGGAGCACATCAGAGGATTAGTTTTGAATTATTACTACGAGATAGGGAGAGAGGATTAGACTGGACTATGATCTTAAAACAAAGAAATATCCAGGAAGAAAAATTATTTTTACCCTTTAAATCTGAAAAAAAATATAAGAATAAACCAGTAGTCAAATAATAAAAAACCTGCCAGAGGACCGTCCCCTGGTATGTTTTTATCTTACCACAAGCTTAAATCCATCTTTTTCAGTTCACTTCTTAAAAACAAAGTGGTGAGAATTACCGACAAAATATCAGCAGCAGGATAGGCAATCCATATACCTAAAAGTCCAAGACCAAGAACCCGTGGAAGTATTATAACTAAAGGGATAAATAATATAACCTGTCTGAGCAAAGACAATATTAACGAAGGGACTGCTTTCCCCAGAGATTGGAATAGGGCAGCACCCACTATTTGTATGCCAATTACCGGGATCATGGAGAGAATTATCCTCATTATGGTGGAGCCTTTTTCTATTACTTCTGCGTCCCGGGTGAATACACCTATAATTGCAAAAGGGAACAGTTCTGCTATCAGCCAGCCAAAAGTGACGATGGCGGTAGTAGTAATAAGCGATAGTTTAATAGCCTCTTTTACTCTATCAATTTTTTTTGCTCCGTAATTAAATCCTACTATGGGCTGCATTCCTTGTACCACTCCAAATAAGGGCATAAACAGGAACATGATAACCCGATGGAGGATGCCCATAATTATCAGGGCAATATCTCCACCAAAAATTCTCAAAGAGTTATTTACAATGATAGCAACAATACTTCCGGTAACCATTCTGGCGAAAGCGGCAAATCCTACCGTAAATATTTCGGTTATGATATGCATCCTGGGTCTCAAGTGGTGCAGTTTTATTTTTAATGAACTTTTGCCACTGTATAAATATTTTAATATATAGAGGAAAGAGATAAATTGAGAAACAATAGTTGCCAGGGCAGCGCCTTTAATTCCTAACTTAAAAATAAATATAAAGATGGGGTCTAAGATCATATTCAATATTGCACCAATGAGCATTGCGGCCATAGCTACTTTGGCATTACCTTCTGCTCTGATTAGATTATTAGAAGACATGGCAAAGGAAAAGAAAATACTACCCCAGAGTATTATAGTTATATAATCTTTAGCATAAGGCAAAATGGTTTCCGTTGAACCAAAGAATCTTAACATAGGTTCGGTAAAAATAAGACCGATGGCAGCTATTGTTGAGCTTAAGACAATTACACACAAAAAGGAATTACCGGCAACGTAATCTGCTTTTTCTATATCTTTTGCTCCCAGACTTCTTGATATGGCGGAGGCTGCTCCGATTCCTATCATCTGAGCAAAAGCCATTATAACCATTTGAATAGGAAAGGCAATGGTTAATCCGCCGATGGCGATAGCACCTACACCTCTTCCTACAAAAATAGTATCAACGAGATTATACAATGCGTTACCATCATACCGATAGTTGCTGGTAAAGATAGCCTTACCAAAAGTTTACTTATTTTTTCTTCCCCCAGTCGGGCAGTTAGCTGTTTCATGAATTATCTCCTATTACATATTACATTTTTTTCTTTAAAAGCTATCACCTTAGGCGGTGGTAGTTTAATCTTTATTTACTTGTATATAGTGTGCG
>NMQN01000663.1 GCA_003575245.1 Candidatus Atribacteria bacterium 1244-E10-H5-B2
GCTACATACTTTCTTCTCTCTTTCCCATCTTCTGTATTCGCCTTTTTTTTACCATACTATATGCTACATACTATATACTTATATACTATTTAATAACTAATTTTATAAAATTTAATCTTCCGATTTTTATAATCATGCCATCTTTGACAATCAAGTCAATATGGGGGTCACTTATCTTTTCTCCATTGACTCTTACTCCACCCTGTCGAACCATTCTTATAGCTTCTCCAGTACTACCAAGAATTCCAGAATCCTTGACCAGGTTTACTATCCCTCTTTTTCCATCTTTTAAAACATCTTTCTTTATCTCTAATATTTTTATTTCTTCCGGATAAAGTTTATTTTTAAATACCTTTTCAAATTCCTCTTCTGCTATAATTGCAGCACTCTGTTCATGATAAAGTTTAACAATTTCTCTGGCTAATCTCTTTTTCACATTCCGAGGATGTAAATTATTATTCTCTAAGCCTGTCTTTATCTTATTGATTTCATCTAAAGAAACATCGGTTACCAATTCAAGGTATCTAATCATAAGATTATCAGGAACAGACATAGATTTGCCATACATTTCTTTAGGAGGTTCATTAATTCCAATATAATTGTTTAAGCTTTTGCTCATTTTTTCTACCCCATCTGTTCCCTCAAGAAGGGGCAGAGTGATAATAACTTGCGGTTCCTGATTGTATTCCCTTTGAATATCTCTACCCACCAATAGATTAAACTTCTGATCTGTACCTCCTAATTCAATGTCTGCTTGAATAGCGACAGAGTCATATCCTTGCATTAAAGGGTACATAAATTCATGGATACCTATCGCTTTACCTTCTTTGTATCTGGTTGAAAAATCATCTCTTTCTAACATGCGGGCAACTGTATATTTGGAACATATTTTTAAAACTTCCGAGAAAGAAAGCTTACCCAGCCAATGACTATTAAATACTACTTTGGTTTTTTCCGGTTTTAATATTTTAAAAACTTGTTTCTTGTAAGTCTCTGCATTCTTATTGACTTCTTCTTCAGTCAACTGTTTTCTGGTTGCTGTTTTGCCGCTTGGGTCGCCTATCATTCCGGTAAAATCACCGATTAAAAAATAAATATCATGGCCCAGGTCTTGAAATTGTCTCATTTTACGTAGACCCACCGTATGCCCCAAATGTATATCCGGTGCATTGGGATCAAATCCTTGTTTAACCCGAAGAGGCCTTTTTTCTTTTCTTGACTTTTTTATTTTTTTAATCAATTCTTCTTCAGAGATTATTTCTTCCGTCCCTCTTTTAATTATCCTTAATTCTTCTTTGATATCCATAACAAATTACCCCACTTCATAAAATAAAAACATTGAATGTTTTCTATTATAATTCATTTCCTTATTTTTTATTCGCTATTCCAACCCTAACCTCTTTTTGTTCTTAATTAACAAAATCAATAAGGGATAACCCAAGATATAACAAGCAATGACTTCACCTATCCCGATATACAATACGGTTATCCAATAAGGTAAGTCAAAGAGCAAATGTAAATAAATACTCACCCCAAATGCATTTATTAATACAGGAGGAAGAGGCGCTAATTTAGGATTTTTTAATTTGAAAGTTAAATATGCAGCGATTAAAGTACAAAGACTTCCCCCAATTACATCTACCATTCCTAATCCCCCGTAAATATTTGCTAAAACGCAACCTAAAAATAATCCGATAATTGCTGATGAATCAATAAAGGGTAGAATTACTAAGGCCTCAGCAATTCTCACCTGAATGGGACCATAACTTATTGGGGCAAATACAATATTAAGAATCACGTAAATCGCTGCAATCATAGCTACACGAACCAGATAGTTAAGCTTAATCATATCAAAACATTCCCATAATAAATATATTTAATCTTTGAAATTATAACATAGTTTATTTTATATTAAAAGAGTCGGAATGAAATTCGTATCGAGTATTACGTATCGCGTTAAGAAAGAGAAAGAAAAAAAATTGAGAAAAAGTAAAAAAACGTAAACATAACCTTTTTACTTAACTATCCCCCTAAAGTGTACACTAATGCTCAATAAAACACTATTCTAATTTTAATATAATTTTATGATATAATGTTATTCAGAAGCGTAGAGCGTAGAATTAAAAACGCAAAACTATAACTCAAAACTAAAAACGAAGAAAGAGGTTTTGAATTTTGAATTATAGTTTTTAGTTTTTCGCTTTAAGCTTTTAGTTTAACACAATACACGATACGCTATACGCAATACGAAAAGGGAGTTTTACTTTGCCAGCAAGAAATAAACCAAAAAAATCTTATCATATTCCTTTATCCAAAAAAATATTATTGGTAATTATAATTTTTACTCTGACATTTTCTATTACTTTTATCGGACTGTCTACTCTTAATAATCAGAAAATATCAGAAATGGTTCAAGGAAACAAATTTTTAGATGCTATAAATAGTAAGGTGTATGACATTAATGGCGAAATTATCACCGAGTTTTATCAGGAAAACAGGAATCCAGTTCCTCTTTCTAAGATTCCTTCAAATTTAATTAATGCCTCTATCGCTATTGAGGATTCAGATTTTTATAAACACAAAGGAATAAGTTTGCGGGGAATTGTACGAGCTCAATGGGAAAATTTTAAAAATATAATTTTACAATTAAAAAAAGAGGTCAAACCCCACGGAGGTAGCACA
>NMQN01000001.1 GCA_003575245.1 Candidatus Atribacteria bacterium 1244-E10-H5-B2
AGATGAAAGAATAAAAGATTTTAAAATGAGAATGGAGGGTTATGATGAATAAAAATTTAGAGGAATTATTAGAATTTAGAAAAGATAATAAGTTAGAACCTAGGCAGAAAATTATTTACCACATAGTTTGTGTTTTAGAAAATTTTGAAAAGCGATTAGCTAAATTAGAAAAATTTAAGGGAGATACTTTAGGATATTATGAAATTAATGGGACTGATGGGGTAAATAATATTAAAATTGGTGGAACCGATCCAGATTAAAAAATTAGAGGAGGAAATAATATGAATATTTATCTTAGAATTATTTGTGGCCTTGCTATAGGAGCTTCAATTGGTTGGTCAATTGGTCGGTTAATTGTTTGGTTATTCCACAGATGAAGGAGGTGATTAAATGATGTGGTACTGGGTGAGTATAGGAATTGCAGTGGTAGCAGTAATACTGTATTTAGTTAAATGGTATAGACCCTAACACGTAACTTAATCTCTAAAGAAGGTGATTAAATGAAATTAAGATGGGGCGATGAAAGGATCAAAGGATTCAGCGATCCAATTAAAAAAGCAGAAAGAAAAAATGATTGGGCTTGGTGGGGGCTTTTTGGGGCAGTAGTAACTATGGAAGTCTTGTTTATATTAAAGATATTAGGGAAGATTTAAATGTATAAAACCTGTTTTGAAGGAGATGAATAATATGCCGAGATGGTGGATTATGGTGCCTTTATTGCTATTTGTTGGTTGGTTAATTTCTTGGTTATTCCATAAATAAAGTGGCTAGGATAGTATCAATAGGGGCAAATTTAAAAGATTGGGTAAAAAAGGGGAAAAATAAGGATGAGAGACAAAGACTCTATGATCAGCTCGAGAAGTTGTGGCCTAAAGCTGTCAAGATAACCTATGGACATTTCGACGGAGATTATTATTACTGTGAAATGTGCGGCAAACCCTGTAAATCGGGAGAAGGTGCAGGTGTAGGATTGGGGATAAAAGCTCATCACGTTGAAGGTAAGCAAAGCTATAATTTAAGGTGGTTAGTGACAAATGGTACTCCATTATGTCCAACTTGCCATACAATGGGTAGGAATTCGGCACATCAAGACAGGACCATATTTTTAAGTAGAATAATAGGGTTAAGAGGTCAGGAATGGTACGACGATTTACTAAAGGTTAAAGGAGAAAGTAAAAAATGGACGATAGCGGAAATGCAGAAGAAGAAAGAGGAATTGCAAAAGATAATAGCAAAGTATCAGTTGATATAAATGGTCAGATAATTAAAGTAGATAAACAATTACCGGCTAATATTGAAGAATTACATAAAGATATAATTATAGGAAGTGTCAAATTGGAAGCATATAGAAAAGCATTGCAGGCATTCGATAAAACACAAAGGTTAGATGAAAGATTAGATAATGGGTTTATACAAAGAAGAACAGAATTATTGGAACAAGTACAGCAATTTGGGATAATGCTTATAGAAGCTGAACAGAAATTTGGGGCAATGTTGAAAGAGATGTTTCCGCCTGGCGGAGATAGAAAATCAAACTTGAGTAACCCAAGTTTGAAAAATTATAATATTACTTGGGAGGAATCTACTCGTGCAAAAGCCTTATATGACTATCCAGAACAGGTAAATGAAGCAATAGATGAAGCAATAGAAATGGGGGATATTCCTACTCCTTTTAGGGCATGGCTAAAAATTAAGACGTTTAGAAAAAAGGAAGAAAGAGGAGTTACCGAAACGCAAGGATTGCCGGAAGGTAAATGGAATGTTCTTTATGCAGACCCACCGTGGAATTATGGAGATAAACTTATCGAAGGTTATGGAGCAGCAGAACATCACTATAATTCCATGACTATACAAGAATTATGCGATTTGAACATTAGAAATATTGCAGCCGATGATGCAGTATTATTTTTATGGGTAACATCTCCAATTTTACCAGAATGTTTTTCAGTCATCAATGCATGGGGCTTTGAATATTCTGCTTCTTTTATTTGGGATAAGATAAAGCATAATTGGGGACATTATAATTCTGTAAGACATGAATTTTTATTAATATGTACAAAGGGTTCTTTTCCAAAACAAAATGATGAATTAGAAGATAGTGTAATATCGATAGAAAGGTCAAAAGAGCATTCAGAAAAACCAGAATATTTTCGTAAATTGATAGAGAAAATGTATCCTAACAGTAAAAAAATAGAATTATTTGCCAGACGAAAGACAGAAGGTTGGCAGGTATGGGGAGCCGGAATAAATAATGACAGAATATTATGATAAAAAATTAAAACAAGGTCAAGAATATCAAGATTTTGTAATTAATAAATTATATGAACTTGGAATACCAGTTGTAACTTATACGAGTAAAGAATATCAATTTACCGAAGGCGAGAATAAAGCGGGGATTGAAATAAAACTTGACGATAGATTTAAAGAAACTGGAAATCTTTATATAGAAATAAAAGAAAAATCTCATCCGGACAATGAAGATTATGTTACTTCTGGGATTTATCGTAATGATAATTCCTGGCTTTGGGCTATCGGAAATAGAGAATATATATATATTTTTGGGAAAAAAGTTTTAAAGCTATTACATGCCTCAAAAAGATACCAAGAAGTTGAGAATAAAACAAAAACATCAAAGGGTTATTTATTACCAAAGAAAGATGCAAAAGAATATTGTGAGCT
>NMQN01000396.1 GCA_003575245.1 Candidatus Atribacteria bacterium 1244-E10-H5-B2
GCTCCTCTGAATATTTAGATATCCGACTAAAAGAGGAGGTAAAAGTCGAGGAGTTAACAGAAAGGTTAAATCTGATTTTACCTCAAGGATTAAAGATATTACAGGCCAAAATAATCCCTTCCTCTGCCGATTCTTTAGTAAAGATAATCGATAGAGCTTCTTACGTTATCACCCTAAAGATAAAGGAAAAGCTATTAGATTCAGCAGCCAAAAATCAAGGAAATGAATTAAAAGAGTTGAAGCAGGAAATAGAGAAAAATAATAAAGGATTTTTAAATTTGGATGAAATTACCGTAGAAAAGCAGACCAAAAATGGGATTAAAAGGGTTGATATAAGACCTTCGATTTTAGATATATCAGTAAAAAAATTTAAAAAGCAGATTTTAGAGCTTGGCTTGGAGCTTAAGATAGGGCAGCAGGGAAATTTAAATCCCCGCTATGCGGCCAGGGCATGGATTTCTAATTCTGATAATAACTTTGATATCCAACAAATCTGTCGGGATGGATTGTATATAAAATGTAAAGAGGTTCTTTAAGTATCAAACAAAAAGATAAATAAAAAATATTTTTGTTAAATTTCTAAAATACTATTTTAAATATTAAGTTTAAATTTTTGTTATCTTTACTAATAAGATTATTTAGAGTAAAATGTATAAGGACAAAATTCGTATCTCGTATCTCGTGAATCGCATCTTGTTAAGATAGCGTATAGAAATACAGTGATAAGTGATGAGTAACTAGTTACAAGTAATGGATTACAAGTTACAGGTTTATAAAGAGAAAGTAGGGGTTCGATGAATCGAACCCGTAAAAAAATTATCAGAATAACCCGGGTCGAATAAATTCGACCCCTAGGCAAAAAAATACATTATCTGAAAAAGTTTTAAATTTTAAATTATGATTTTTCGCTTTAAATTTTCAGTTTAATTGGGGCAAGTGTTTTGCTAACCCAAAACTATAAACTAAACGCTACCCGCTATACGCTATACTATATACTAACGACTAAATTGACTGGAAGACCAGTAGACCGATTAACTATTTAAACTAAAAACAGGAGTTTTTAATGAATAAAAGAGTAATTATTGATGTGGGTCTAACCGAAGAGAGGGTGGCTGTAATCGAGGCTGGCCGGTTGGTAGAAATCCACATTGAGAGAATTGAAGATGATAAGATTGTAGGAAATATATATAAAGGTAGAGTAACCAATGTTCTACCCGGAATAGAGGCAGCATTTGTAGATATTGGAATTGAGAAAAACGCTTTTTTACATATCGATAAAACTGCAGATAGTCAGGATAAAGATATAAAGGCGGTTACAGAAGCGGATTCTGATTCTGCTTCCAAAACTATTTTGGATGAAATTAAAGTTGGCCGGGAGATAATGGTACAAGTAATAAAAGAGGCTATAACCCCTAAAGGAGCACGAGTAACCACTAATATTAGCCTTCCCGGTAGGTATTTAGTTTTAATGCCCAATAGCGCAAATCTTGGCATTTCTCATCGGATCGAAGAAGAAAAAGAAAGAGAAAGGTTGAAAAAAATCGTTCAACAGATAAAACCCAAGAATAAAGGATTGATTATTCGAACTGCTGGCTGGGGGAAAGAGTTGGAGGATTTTTTGCCCGATCTGGATTTTTTAACCAGATTATGGAGTAAGATTAAAAACAGAGGAAGGAAAGCCAAGGCTCCCATGTTATTACATGAAGACCTGAATCTGACTTATCGGATTATCCGAGATCTGCTTACCGAAGAAGTAAAAGAAATTTTAATAAATTCTAAAAATGAACATAAAAATATGCTGAAGTTTTTAAAGACTTTATCTTTATCGGAATTAGAGCCCAGGGTATCTCTTTATAAAGGAGAAAAGCCCATATTTGAGGAATATAATATTGAAAAAGAAATCAACAAAGGCCTACAAAAAAAGATATGGCTCAGGTGTGGAGGATATTTGGTTTTTGACCAGGCGGAGGCCTTAACGGTAATCGATGTAAATACCGGTAAATTTGTTGGTAAAAAAGATATGAGGAAAACCATTTTGAAGACCAATTTGCAGGCGGCTGGGGAGATAGGACTTCAGTTAAGGTTGCGGGATATTGGAGGGATTATCATAATCGATTTTATCGACATGGATAACCAGGAAGATATAGAAAAGGTAGTAAAGAAATTAGAGGAAAGCTTAAAAAAAGATAAAACCAAATCCAATATTATCCAGAATACTGAATTGGGTCTGGTTGAACTTACCCGAAAGAGATCCAGGAGAGATTTGGAAAACATGCTAAGAACCTCTTGCCCTTATTGTTCCGGAACGGGCAGGGTTTTATCCGCCGAAACCGTAAGCAATATGGTTCTACGTAAGTTAGAAGAGTTGTGCAATACTTCAAGAGCAGAAGCTGTCTTATTAGGAGTGCATCCTAAAGTAGAAGAAAATTTATCCGGGGCAAAGATGCTGTTGATTAAACAATTAGAGAAAAAAGGAAGAAAAGCTATCTATATCAAGTCTTCAAAAAATATTCACATAGAGAGGATAGATGTAGTAGCTGTCGGCAGACTAAAAGAAATAAAGAAAATTAAGCAGATGTTTAAATAGCCAAATTAGTCGTTAGTGAATAGTGAATAATCGTTAGTATTAAATGCAAGATGCAAGTTGCAAGCTAATTAGTTACCCAGTTACCCGGTTTACCAGTTGACCAGTTAATTCTTGACGTTAATTTCAAATACAATTTTTTAGTTACAAGATAAGAGTTAGTTAATACAGTTAACCAACCTGATTTTAACTCTTCAACCGGGTAACCGGTAAACTGGCTAACCATTTTCACGAGATACTAGATACGAACTTGACTCCTGACTTTTATTTTTTTCACGATATACGATATACGAAATAATTTGACAACCATATAAATATATGCTAAATTTTATAAGCGTCGGTTTCATATCCGCACAGGTTGGGTCTAAAAGTAATCGATTTGTCTGATTGCTACCTAATCATGGCGAGTTTAGAAGGCAAGGAGGATTGCTAAAAATGCAAGCTGTTATCGCAACTGGAGGGAAACAATATTTAGTAAAAGAAGGAGATATTATTAGGGTTGAAAAGTTAGACCAGGAAAAGGGAAAGAAGATAGAGTTTGACCAGATACTAATGGTTGATAAAGATGGAGAACATTTTATTGGCCGGCCCCTATTAGAAAAAGCTAAGGTTGTTGTGAAAGTTTTAAACCAAGATAAAGCCAAAAAGATTATAGTTTTTAAATATAAATCAAAAAAAAGATATCGCAAAAAGACCGGACACAGACAGCCTTATACTGAAATATTAATTGAAAAAATAAAAATTTAAGGGTATAATATAAAGTATCAGGATAATTAAACATTTACAACATAATTTAATCAGAAGCAGGTTTAAGAGGGTGAGGTGAGAATTTATGGCACATAAAAAAGGTCAGGGATCAATTAGAAATGGTAGAGATAGTAATGCCAAGCGTTTAGGAGTAAAACGATTTGCCGGTCAATTTGTAAAAGCAGGCAGTATCTTAATAAGACAGAGGGGAACTAAAATTCTTCCCGGGGAAAATGTGGGAAGAGGAAATGACGATACCCTGTTTTCTTTAATTGAAGGATTTGTAACTTTTGAAAGAAAGGGAAAAGATAGAAAGCAAGTTTGTGTTTACACTGAAAGATCTTAAAATAAGAAAATAATTTTAGTCAACTAACCCTGGGTTTTTTTGTAAAACTCAGGGTTTTTTAGTATCGTTAGGTAAAATAATAAAAAATGAAAAAAAAGTGCCTGGTACGAACTTTCATTTTAGCAGGAGAAAAGTATGTTTGTGGATAGAGTAAAAATAGAAGTGAGAGCGGGAAGAGGGGGGAATGGAGCTGTAAGCTTCAGAAGGGAAAAATTTATCCCCAAAGGTGGCCCTAATGGGGGAGATGGCGGAAAAGGTGGAGATGTAATTATTGAGGCAGATGATAAGGTTAGGACCTTAATAGACCTTTATAATCACCCTCACCAAAGAGCAAAAAATGGAGAAAGCGGACAGGGAAACAACAAGACAGGGAAAAACGGAGAAGATTTAATCATAAAAGTTTCTTTGGGAACTGTGGTAGAAGATATGGACAGTTCTACAATTTTAGGTGATTTGAGCGAAAATAGGCAGAGGATTATCGTAGCCCGGGGGGGACAGGGTGGACTGGGAAATTTTCGCTTTAAAAGTTCTGTTAGAAGGAGTCCCAAGTTTGCTCAAAAAGGAGAACCGGGAGAAGAAAAGAAACTATATTTAAGTCTAAAAATAATTGCCGATGTAGGATTGGTTGGCTATCCTAATGCCGGAAAATCTACTTTGCTTTCTCGGATTTCAGCTGCTAAACCTAAGATCGCTGACTATCCTTTTACCACTCTCAGCCCTAATTTAGGAGTAGTTAGTGTAGATGAAATAAAAAGTTTTATGGTAGCAGATATTCCCGGTCTGATTGAAGGAGCTCATCAGGGTACTGGTTTGGGAGATAAGTTTTTAAAACACATTGAAAGAACTAAAATAATCTTACACATTATCGATGGTTCTATAGTAAAAAAAGAAGATCCATTATATGGTTTTAGGGCAATAAATAAAGAATTAAATAATTTTAGTGAAAAACTGACTAAGAAACCACAGATTATTACCATAAACAAATGTGACCTTCTTTCCGCCAAAGAAAATATGACCTACCTCAAAGATGCTTTCCATAAGGAAGGTTATCAAATATTTTCCATTTCTGCTTTAACCGGAGAAGGATTAAATACACTAATCTATGGTCTTTCTTCTTTGTTGGATGAATTAAAATTAAGAGAAAAAGAAACGATTACCGAGGCTTTACCCAAAAAAGAAGCAGTGTATAAATTTACCCCCCGGTTTGTAATTAATAAAAAGGGAGACATTTATGAAGTTACCGGTGCAGAGATTGAACGGATAGTAGCAATGACCAATTTTAATAATGAGGAAGCAATAGATTATTTCCAGAAAATTATAAAAAAAATGGGTTTAGAGAAGGCTTTAATTAAAAAAGGAATTAAAGAGGGAGATCAGGTAAAAATCAAGGAAATCGTTTTTACTTTTTCGAGCAAATAAGGTATAATTTTATTAATTAATTTGGTTAATTAATTAGTTAGTTAGTTAGCTGGTTACCTAGTTAGCTAGTTAAAAATACAGATGCAAGATATATTAGTCGTTAGTTTCAAATATAAATTTTCGGTTTACGGTTAATTTATTAAATAATTGGTTGGTTTAATATTTATTTTTCAACTAATTAACTAATTAACCAACTAACCAGCTAACTAATACAATTGGTCAATTAAAGCAAAGGTGAATTAATGACTAAAATAGTCAATTATCTTTTAAAAAAGGAATTTTTCAAAGAAGAATACTTATTGAAATTTTTTTATATCATTATTGTTTTAGCAATAATGATTAGTTTTTTTTATAATATACAGACTGTTCAGGCTTCTGATAGAAAGATAAGCATTTTATATTTTAATAATGTTACTCACGAGTCAGGCTGGGATTGGTTAAGTAAAGGTTTGACTTACATGCTGATAGATGATCTTTCTCAGGTTGATGTTCTTGTCTTTTCTTCTTATCAAGAGATAGAAGATTTATACCATAAATATGACTTGTTCCCTATTTCAACCGAGATAGATAAATCTTTATTAATCCAGTTTAGTGAGAATCTAAGTGCCGAGCTAATATTTTATGGCGATTTCTATCTTTCTTCTCCCTCTAATTTAGATTTAAGTCTTAAAAAGTACGAGATCCAGAGCGGAGAAATTACCGTTTTTCGAGATTTTATAGTGGGAAATACAGATATTTTTAACTTAAAAGATAAGGTAATTTTATTTATCTTAAAAGAGTTAAATGTTGAATTATCAATTCAAGATAAAGATAGGTTGAAAAAAACTCCTACCACTTCCCTTGAAGCTCTGAGTAATTATTACAAATGTCTTGATTTAATGGACAAAGCCATTGTTGAATATGAAGGTATTGATTATCCCAGTAAAAAATTATGGGCTGAGGCTATAGAATACGGAGAAAGGGCAGTAGCAGCAGACCCTAAGTATGCCGAAGCTTATTATCTTTTAGCGGAGATTTACAACAGAACCCGTTGGACTATTAGGGAAGCAAACAGTCTAAATAGTTTTATCCAACTGGTAGAAGATAATCAATTGAAAAGTAAAGATATTTATAAAAAAGCTTCTCAGGCTTATTTTAGATTAGGATATGCCTTTTATTCCAAAGGCGAGCATGAGCAGGCGATCGAATATTTTATTTCTTCGACAGAATATGATCCTGATTTATTAGAGACCCACCTCTATTTGGTTCAGATTTATTATAATATGGGAGAGATAGGTCTTTCTCTTGATGAATGCGAAGAAGTTTTAAGGATAGACCCACAGAATAAAGAAATTTCCTGGTTTATTAGAAAGAACGAACAGTCCCAAAAATATGGCCGGGAAGCTTATAAAAATTACGAAAGAGGCTATCTATCTTATAAAAAAAGCAATTTTGAAGAAGCGGTAAGTTATTTTAAATCATCTATTTTAGCAAATCCCAATTTTAAGGAACCTCATTACTATTTGGCTTTAAGTTATTATCAGATAGGGGATCTGGATAATTCTATTTCTCAATGGGAAGAAGTTATCAGAATTGATTCTTTTGATAATTCAGCCAAACATTTTTTAAACAATTGCCTGGAAGAGAAAGAATACGGGAGAGAGACTTTAAAGCATTTTAACACCGGCTATGATTATTATTTGAAAGGTGAATATGATAAAGCCATCGAAGAATTCAATAAATCTTTAGATTATAATCCTGAATTTGAAAAAGCCCGTCAATTTCTTTCCCGCTCATATTATCAGCTTAATCAGATGGATGAATACCGCGAAGAAAGAAAAAAGACGACTGAATTAAAGACCAGCGGTGAGGAAGAAAAAGCTGAAGAATATTATAAATTAGGCTATGAATTTTATTCTTTAAAGGATTATACCGTGGCCGTTGAAGAATTAAAAAAAGCCCTGACCATAAAGAGTGATTATCCCCGTGCCCGCTATCTGTTAGCCGAGTGTTATTTCCAGCAGAAGGAATATAAGTTAGCTCAGGTAGAGTATGAGAGAGTAGTAACCGATTCGGAGATAAACGAGTATACCGATGATGCCCTCTGGGGCAGCGGGTGGTGTTATTATCTGTTAGAAGAATATGAAGAAGCGGCCAAGAGGTTTTCGAAATTATTAAATGATTTTCCCGATAGTGATTTAACCTTACAAGCCAGACATAAGTTGGGCAAATCCTATTTTCAGGGGAATAATTATCCGGAGACCATCAAAGTATACCAGGAATTTTTGGAGAAATACCCCGAATATCAAGGGGAAGAGATAGAAGAGGTATATTGCTTATTGGGTCAGGCTTACTTCAGATCCGGAAAATATACAGAGGCAGAAGAAGTATTTAATAATTTATTATTTTTCTTTCCGGGATTTGAATTGGCTTCCGAAGTGAAATATTATAATTGTTTGAGTTTATTTAAGGAAAATAAATATGAAGAAGCAATAGTACAATTAAAGGATTTAATCTCAGAAGCAGAAATAGAAGACAAGAGGAAAGAAGAGGCTCAATATTTACTGGCTCGTTGTTGGCTTAATTTACAAGAATATAGTAAAGCTATTGAAAATCTGGAGAGCTTAAAGCAGTTCGAAGTGGAAGATTCTTTATTAGAAAAAGTCAGTTTTGATTTAGGTTTGGCTTATTCCCGGCAAGGTGATAAGGAAAAAGCAGTTTTAGAATTTCAAGAATTTATAGAGAAATATCCGCAAAGTGAACTTATTAAGTCAGCCCATTTCGAATTGGGCAAGAATTTGTATGATTTAAAAAAATATAAATTAGCTTTATCAGAATTAAAGAAAACATCCACTGAACAAGCACTTTATTTAAGAGGAAAGGCCTCTGAAGAATTGGGGGATCAAGAAGGAGAAATTACAGCATTTGAAGAATTAAGAGAAAAATACCCCCAGAGTGATTTCTCTCAAGAGGCATATTTTAGATTAGGCAATTATTATTATAATCAGAAGAGATACAAAGAGGCAACTGAGGAATTTGTTAAAATTGTCCAGTTTTTCCCTCAATCCCCCTTGCTCTCGGAAAGCTACTATTGGATGGGGTGGAGTTATTTTAAATTAGCTGATTATAAGAAGGCAAGCGAATATTTTAACAAAGTGG
>NMQN01000462.1 GCA_003575245.1 Candidatus Atribacteria bacterium 1244-E10-H5-B2
TGGAAAGAAATCATAAGAGCCTTATACGATATAAAATATGAAGGAGGAATCTCTCTTGAACCTCTTCCGTCTGGTTCATCACCATATGATGCACGCGAAGGGAATATTCCCAAAGAAATAATGGACAAAGAATTATCCTTTGGACTCAGATATCTCAAAACGCAAGAAAAAATTGTTCTAGGAGAATTTTGAATTAAAAAACTTTTAAAATAGATAAAAGAGGTATTTTTAGCATATGCTTGAAAGTATCAGGGAAGAAGTATATAAGGCACATATAAGCCTTAAGGAAAATAAGTTAATCATGTGGACATCCGGGAATGTAAGCGTTCGGGATCCTAAAACTAATCTTGTTGTTATCAAGCCAAGTGGAGTGCCTTATGACAAATTGTCACCTGATAATTTAGTAGTTGTTGATTTAAATAGCAATATCATAGAAGGAAACCTAAAGCCTTCTGTAGATATGACAACTCATCTTTACATCTATAAACATATGCCAGATGTTATGTCTGTAATCCATACACATTCTACTTATGCTAGTGCCTTTGCGGTTATAGGTAAGCCAATTCCGGTTTGCCTTACGGCCATGGCAGATTTCTTTGGCTGTGATATACCTGTGGGAGAGCTTGTACTGATAGGAGAAGAAGAGATAGGCAAGGAAATTATTAGGAAGATCGGTAAGTCAAAAGCTATAATAATGAAAAATCATGGACCTTTTACTATAGGTGCAGGTGTTAATGAGACTTTAAAAGCTGCAATATTTTTAGAAGAAAGTGCAAAAACTCTAATCATGGCTAAAATTTTGGGAGAACCTCAGTCTATTCCAGGATCTATGGTAAAAATACTTCATAAAAACTATAACGAAAAATATGGACAATAAGGAGATAAATATTATGCGCAATGAATATCTTCTAGGTACAGATATAGGTACACAGGGCACAAAGACAGTACTGGTAAATCCTGATGGTAAAATAATCTCTTCTGCATTTTCTGAGTATGATGTAATAAAACCAAAACCTTCCTGGGCAGAACAATGGCCGGATGTATGGGTAAAAGCCACTTTTGATACAATTAGAGATACATTAGAGAAATCAAAAGTGAAACCTTCTGATATCGCCGGGATTGCCTTGAGTGGACTTTATGGCGGCTCAGGTATACCAGTTGATAAAGATATGGAACCTATAAGACCCTGCCTTATATGGATGGATAGGCGGGCAACAGATGAAGTGCAATGGGTAAAGAAAAACATTGATAAAGATATGACATTTGAAATTACCGGCAATTATGTTGATTCTTACTATGGATTTACCAAGATGATGTGGATTAAGAATAATGAACCGGATAATTGGAAAAAGATATCCCTGTTTATAACCCCCAAAGATTATGTCATATACAAATTAACCGGAGAAAATATTACAGATTTTTCATCAGCTGGTAACATTGGTGGAATCTTTGATATTAAAAAAAGAACTTGGTCAAAAGAGATGTGTAATATACTCGGTATCCCTATATCCATGTTACCAAAGAAAATTGTAAAATCTGCAGATATTGTTGGTAAAATAACCAAAGAAGCCTCTAAATTGTGTGGTTTGTTGGAAGGAACACCGGTTGTAGCCGGAGGTATAGATGCACCGGTGGCTTCTTTAAGTGCGGGTGTTTTAGAAGAAAAAAGCCATGTTGCTATGGCAGGAACCTCTATATGTTGGGGGGTTGTTCATAAGGGACAACATCTATCTCCTAAATTAGTAAGTTTTCCTTATGTGGCTTACGATGATGAAATGATATATACTTTTGGTGGAGCGGCAACAGCAGGAGGTATCGTTAGATGGTTCAGGGATCAATTTGGCGATAAAGAGCGAGAAGCCGAAAGGGAATCGAATATATCGGCCTATAAACTCTTGGACGAAGCGGTAGAAGACATCCCTCCCGGTTCAGAAGGACTTTTATTATTGCCATATTTTATGGGTGAACGTTCACCGATATGGGACCCTGATGCAAAAGGAACTATAATAGGTTTGACTTTATACCATACTAGGAAACACATTTACAGGGCAATTTTAGAAGGTGTGGCTTATTCTTTGCGCCATAATATAGAAGCAGGATTAGAAAGTGGGCTAGAGTTGGCAGAAGAATGTATTATGGTAGGAGGGGCAACGAGATCTCCATTGTGGATAAAGATGTTTTCGGATGTAACCGGATATCCCATAAAAACCTTCGCACAAAATGTGGAGGCTCCTTATGGAGATGCCTTACTGGCTGGTGTTGGAACAGGTGCCCTAGATTCCTACAAAAGGATTAAAGATTGGGTACGATTCGACAGAACAATTTATCCCGATAAAGAAGCGAAAAAGATATATGACCAGTATTTTATAGAATACAAGAAGTCCTATAAATCTTTGAAGAATACTATGAAAAGGTTAGGCAAAATAAGGTGAAGTGTGCCCCTCAAACCGGAAATTTACATAACTAGAAAAGTGATTATATTTTAAATTAAAGAATCGAATCCCGGCAATCTGGCTTTCTCTCCAGAGTTCTCCGGGTTGCCAATCCTTGATCCCTTAAATAAACATTTTTTCAGAGGGGATAGGGGATATTTAAAAGTTAATACTATCAAGCTGATACTATTAACTAACGGCAAGGTCACAGGCTCTGACTTTGTGAGATAGATTAGAAAAAGGA
>NMQN01000580.1 GCA_003575245.1 Candidatus Atribacteria bacterium 1244-E10-H5-B2
GGTCCAGGGCTTTACTTACCTTTAGTATGCCTATCTTCCTGGCTTTTTTATGGTTAATTATTACAACATTTTCCACCAGGACAGAGGGATTAGAATCATTAGGGTGGACCTTAAGCAATTGGAGTTTCTTGTGGAAGTCACCTTTTGGTCCTGAATTTCAGAGTATATGGTTTGTGACTTTTAATACGTTCCTCCTTGCCGCAGTTATGACCACTATTGTAGTTTTTGTTTCATCAATGTCTGCTTACGCTTTATCACGTATGAAATTTGCAGGAAGGAAGGGATTTCTCTCCGCAACTCTGATACTGCACGCCTTCCCGAGTGTGACTCTATTAATTCCAATTTATTTTGTATTACGTTGGATAACGAAGATCCCTATTATCGGAAAAAGCCTCCCTCTCATCGGCGGTTTTGGTTTTAACACTATTGGAGGAGTAGCCCTGGTGATGGTAGCTTTTCAGCTTCCCTTTGGCATATGGATAATGAAAGGATTTTTTGATAATATTTCCTGGGATATGGAGCGGTCTGCTTTGATTGATGGCGCTTCCCGTTTTCAGGTTTGGTGGAAAATTTTAATGCCTAATATTAAGCCGGGTATTGCCGCGTTATCTATTTTTGCTTTTATTTCAGGCTGGAATGCCTATCTTATCCCATTTACTTTCACTGTGGGGCGTGCTGGAAAGACAACGGTTTTATCTGTTTACATACAAAATTTTATAAGTGAATCTATAATGACCGAGTGGAATATGGTAGCAGCTGTGGGGTTGTTTCAACTCATTCCGGTATTGATTTTCTTCTTATTTACTCAAGAAGCCTTGCTCAATATTTATGGTGGAGGAGCAAAGGGTGGAGCATAATAAAATGAGACTTAAAACGAAATTGTCGCAGAATATTTTCTATTATTGTCAATTTTTTGTATTAGTACTGGTTTTAGTTATTCTTAAATAATTTATATATAGTACTTGTATATGAATTTGATTGTGTTATAATGTGAAATAATTAGTAAAAATATGCTTAGTTTGTAGTTGGAGATATGTATATAAAAGGAATTGGAATAAATATAGATTCCCCTACAATAGATGGAGATTTAGATTTATTTGAAAAGGCCTTAGGCGATTTTCAGGATATTGGCTTTAATTATGTAGAGATACCCGTCCATGGAGTCGATGCTATCTTTAAAGGGAAACTTAATTGGCTACAAACCAGGGTAATTGCAGACATCCTGAAGAAATTTAAGTTAAAATATACTGTTCATGGTCCCAATTTATTAAATCTAATGGATCCCGGCAATTTTCAGTTACAAAAGGATATCTTTAGGTCGGGAATTGAGTTTACTAATGCTATAGGCGCAGAAATTTTTATATATCATAGTGGAAAAATTCCTTTACATTTACAGGAAGAGATTAAAGGTGAAGGTATCAGGAAAAATAGTTTTTTAAAATTGCCTTCTCCAGGAAAGATTGAAAGATTAAAGGAAATAGAAATAAAAACCTTACAAGAATTAGCTACTTTTGCTAAAGATTTAGGAGTAACCATTACTATTGAAAATATCTCTCCGGATATAGAAGAAGAGTCTATCTGGGAATTATCAAAACGAGTTAATAATGATAGAATGCTTCCTCCCTCAGTTCTTACTCCAAAAACACCAAAGCCTACTTTCTTACGCGAAATTAGTAAATATAATTATGGCACGAAGATCGAAGAATTAGTTGAACAAGTTAAAAAGATTGACCGCGAGAATGTAGGAATTACTTTCGATTTTGGCCACGCTTATCTGGCTTCTAAGTATTATCGCTTCAAATTTTTGGATTCCATAAAATTAGCCCTACCATATATAAAACATGTGCATATTCACGATAGTTTTGGCAAACCCAAATTATCATATGAAGAACAGGACATTAATCTGATTCAATTTGGGATTGGTGATTTGCATATGCCTGTAGGTTGGGGAGCGATTCCCTATGATAAGATATTCCGTATTTTAGAGAATTATAATGGAGTGTTATGTTTAGAACTAAAACCCCGTTTTAAGAGATTTTATAAATATAGTTTAGAAAGAGTTAAAGAATTCATAGAAAGTACCAGCAATAACCACAAATTAAAGAAAATCTCTCCTTTTTCCAAGCATGATTATTAAAAAGATAGATCATTATTGCATTAAAATTAACTACTCTTTCTCCATTAATCTCCTCAATAATAATTTCAGCTAAAACGATTATTAATATAATTACAGTAATTAATAGAAAAAAATTTGCATTTTTTTATTTACGGCGAAAGAATTAGGAGTAAAGCCAGAAGATTGTGCGATAGTAGAAGATGCTGAAGCAGGAATTGAAGCTGCTTTGGCAGGTAATATGCTGTCCATTGGTATTGGTCCGGAGGAAAGAGTGGGAAAAGCCCGCTTTCGTTTTGAAAAAATTGGAGATATTACACTAACTAAATTATTAGAAATTATAGATTCTTAAATAAGTAATACAAGTAATAAATGAGCCTAAATTAAACTTGCTAATATTTTATCCCCCTTCTTCTTCATTTTTTAGCAAAATTTCCCACCAGAAAGATCTACAGGTCCAGATTGATTTTTCAAATAATAACTAATTTAATTAAATTGTATAACTACAACCTAAAAAATAAACCAAATGGTAATGTAGGGGCACGATGCATCGTGCCCCTACA
>NMQN01000228.1 GCA_003575245.1 Candidatus Atribacteria bacterium 1244-E10-H5-B2
AGTTACTTAGTAAAAGAATATTGTAAAGAATTTAAGAGGGGTTATTATGCAGGAAGTGGCGACCAAGTTAATATTAGTGGCATCCAAGTTAGTATTACCCGGAGCATAAGGACTTTAGCTCGTAAAGACTTGTTATACGTTTTTGGTTGTGATAATACGCCTTGTATAGATGTAACACGCTCTCGCAAATTAGATAAACGTGAAGAAATGATAGGCGATTGTATTAAATGGCTTTGTCTTTCAGATGAGGGGATTGAACTGGCTAAAAGTCTTAATGTTAAAAAATGAGTATTTAACAATAAGGAAAGGAGATCGATTAAATGTTACCGGAAAAAAGCAGAATAGCAGAAATTAATAATTGGTATAAAGAATTGATAGCTGACCTAAAAAAACTTGCCTTTGAAGGCATTGTAAAAACAAAACATTCTATTGGTAAAAGAATAATAAAAGATGAATTTAAACTTGGGAAGCCTGAATATGGTAGTAAACAAATTGAAAATTTAGCGAAGGATCTAGACACAAGTAAAGATGATTTGTGGGCTTGTATACGTTTTGCTAAAAAATACAAAAACTTGGACGGTGTCCAACAATTTAGCTGGCGTTATATCTGGCATGAACTTTTACCTGCACCAAAAGAGGAATCAATAAAAGATAATTGGTTAAGAGTATACGATATATGGAATTTTGCAGGGTTAGATTATAATTTTGGAATAGAATATCCCGGTAATATACCTGCTGGAATAGTATTAAATGTTTTATATTATTACACCAAAGAGAATGATTTAGTAATTGACCCGATGTCCGGTGGGGGAATAACTATCGATTGTTGCAAATATCTAAATAGAAGATGTTTGTCTTATGATATTAAACAAGTTAGAGAAGATATAAAGATTAACGATATTTTAAAAGGATACCCCAATGAATCTAAGGATTGCGACTTAATATTTCTTGATCCTCCATATTATAAAAAAAAGGAACTGGAATATGGGGACATTTCTATTTCTGCATTGGACCGAAAAACCTATCTACAATCTTTCGATATCATTGCCAAAGAAAGCTATAAGATAATCAAAAAAAATGGATATCTTGCTCTTTTAATGGAGCCATATATTGATTATGAAAATAGCTCCGATTCTATCTGGCTATATGACTATATCAATCGATTTTTAGCAAATAATTGGTCAATAGAACGCATTTATGACGTTCCTCAGACTTCCCAACGTTATCAGGCATACGATATATCAAGGGCAAAAAAAAATAAAATAGCATTAACACTGAGAAGAGAATTAATAATATTTAAAGGGGAAAGATGATTTTTATTTAAGGAAAGGGAAGTGATTTAACGCTATATTTATTAGTAGATATCTAAAAAAGAGGATTTTTCAGAATGTCAGAAGAACGTTTATCTAAATTGCAAAAGTGGATTTTATTAAAATGCTATGAGCTGGAAGAATATCGCTTATGGCGTAGTCAATTAGTGAGGCTATACTGGAGGGAATTTGAGACATCTAAAATGAATAGCATACAGGTTAGCATTACCCGGAGCATAAGGACTTTGGCTCGTAAAGACTTATTATACGTTTTTGGTTGTGATAATACACCTTGTATAGATGTAACACGTTCTCGCAAATTAGATAAACGAGAAGGAATGGCAGGCGATTGCATTAAATGGTTTTGTCTTTCAGACGAGGGAATTAAGCTGGCTAAAAGTCTTAATGTTAAAGAATGAGAGTTTAACAATAAGGGAAGGAGATCAATTAAATGTTACCGGAAAAAAGCAGAATAGCAGAAATTATCAGGATACACAACGAATTGCAGAAGCTATATTACTCAGGATTAGATAGGGCTATCCAGTTAGGTGAATTATTAGATGAACAGAAAAAGAGTTTAAAGTATGGGGAATTTGTGGATTGGGTTAATAAGAATTTGCCCTTCTCGGAAAGGACTGCCCGGAATTATAGAGTGATCTTCAAGAATAGGGAATTTCTAAAACGGAAAGTAGTTTCCAGTCTTGATACTGCTTACCTGCTATTAAAGAAGTCAAAGATAAAAGAGGAAAGGATAGAAGAACAGAAAGAAGAAAGAAGGAAAAGATTTGAAGAAGCAAAGGAAAGAGCTAAAGAATATGACAGGATGCGAGAGAAAAAACATAAGATTAAATATAAGGTTACCTATTCGGTAAGCTCAGCAGGTTATAAACTCAAATCAACTTTACCTGGCCATATGTCTCCTGATATGCCTGATATAGAATGTATTGACCCTGAATATATTAAGCTTGAAGAAGGGAAGGCAGACTGGCAATTAATAGAAACATTTAGATATATAGTAGAGTGTTTTAATAAGGCGATGGACAGTTTAAACAAACTTTATAGGGAATACGGGGATGAAATGTTTACTGCTTATACTGTCAATTATGATGACGGGCAGGTTTTTAAATATCCTGAATTAATTAAAGCATATAAAAGAGTAATCAAGAAAGCTGATTTTTATTTAAAGAAAGGAGAGTGATTAAATGTTACCGGAGAAGTTAGAATATATTGCAAGAGTGCAGAAGTTTATAGATGTGCTGATTGAGGGTGCCAAGACTGATCAAATAACAGAAGCTGATTTTTACATGATTATAAAAGCTAAATGTAAGGCAATGAATCAAGGGAGAAGGGGAAGAACGCTTT
>NMQN01000727.1 GCA_003575245.1 Candidatus Atribacteria bacterium 1244-E10-H5-B2
AACCAGGCCTCCTACTTCGTCCATCATAGTAGAACTTGAAAAAATTACCGGAATATGGTCTCCTGTTTTTGTTTTAAAATTAAGCTCGTAATTTCTGACAGCTTCTTTCTTAATGGCTTTATCCAGCAAGGTGCTTTTAAAATCTTTTTCTCTAAAAAATATCTCAATTGATTTTCCTTTTAGCTCATCCTTTCCGTATCCTGATAAATCCAATACAGCTTTATTCACACTGGCTATATTCCCCTGCCTGTCCAATAAAATTAAAAAATCAGCCATAGTAGAAATAATGTTATCAGCTGCTAGAGTTGGGGTGATGACCATAAGTTTATATTTGGCTACGACGTAAACTATTCCAAGCGCCCAAATGAGTGTAATAACATCCCCCAGGAGAGGCATGTTATAAGTAAGTAATTCTGGGAGTATCATGTCTGTTAAGGTGCCAAGGATAAAAGGAATTAAGGTGGTAATAAAGATTATTCTTGCTTGTTTTTTCTTAATCGGTTCTTTTGTCTTTTTCCCAAAATTTAAAATTAGATAAAGTCCTATTACCATAAACAAAAGATAATAGAGATAATAAGAATACAACCAGATTGACTCTGAATAAACAATTTCCCACCCCCAGGGTTTTTTAATAAGATCTACTGTTAAAAAGCCTGCCCATTGTTTATAGATAAATAATAAAGGCGGAATAAAGATAAGGGGATAAATAATTCTTGTTTTTAATATTTCTTTCTTTTCTGTAAAAATAAAAGAGAACCATAGAAAAAAACTAGCGAAACTAGCCCAGCCTATTGAGCTAATATTATCGAATAACACAGCAGTATCTTTTAAAATATTAATATTATGAATAAAAATATAGGCAAAACTCCATAGAGCAAGACAAGCGAGAAAGCCAGCACAAACCCTATTAAGTAAGGATTTTAGATCTTTCCATAGTAAAAAAATTAACAAGTAGAAATAAACCAAAAATGCAAAAAAATGTAGAAATGGTAAAACATTCATAATTTATTCACCGCCAAAATGTGACAGGTGACGGTTCTTTGTCACACTTCAATCCTTCCGGATTTATCCACTCTTTTATTATTTCTCTTCATTTTCTTCCAGGACAAGCTCAAGTAGTTTTTAGGTTGTTCCTTGCTATAGTTTTAAGATGCGCGGCTCCTGCTGAGGGAGTTACACTTCCATTACATAGCTTTTTTTTTATTATTTTTGGAAAGGAATCTCTAAATTTTTAGATATTCGGTATACGTTGAAATTGCCAGATTCATCTACGCCCGATCCCTTTATAAATTCCCCATTGTAACCTAAAGTTTCGAGAATATCCTTTGATTGATCTCTTTTAGGACTAAATAATACAGAGATTTCTATTTCTGGATATGTATGTGTTATTCCCGGCATATCAATAATACCTTTATACTCTTCTGCTTTTTTATAGTATTCGTTATACCAACCTGAATCATCAACATCAATTAGCAATTCAATTTTTCCATTTTTTACGCTTATAAATCAATGGGGTCAGGTCAACATTTGACATAAATGCGTTTATAAATTAAACCCTATTTCCTGTATCCGTCCAAAATATTTTTATCTAAGAACAAAAAAGACAGAGTAAGAGAATAATGTAATTATTTTCTTACTCTGTCTTTTTACCTGAGAGATTCTTCCTATGTAATTAGGAAATAGCTCTTTTAGTAAACTCTGTAAGGGTTTTCCTAAAGATTAGGAGTTGCCCCGTCGGTGCTTTTTACATAAAGCTCTCCAGAGTTCTGTCCGGTAACGGTTCTTTTGCCTGAAAGTTTCAATACTTTTGGTATCTTGCCTCTTCGGCTCCTTTTCTTTTATGATGGAAAGAAAAAGTCTCTCCTGTTACCTTCATACAGGGTACAATATTAAATTTTATTTAAAGTTATATATATTATACTATACTTATTCTAAAAATACTTCTTTTTAGGGAAAGTTTTATTTTATAGGTAAAAGGGGCACACTTTACAATTGGGCACAGGGAAGAAATAAGAATGAGAGAGATGAGGTTTGTTCGGCTCGGGGTTTTCTCTGGCCTTCTTCTTAATTGCTTGCTAAAAAGTATAAAAAAATGTTAAAATTATAAAAATTTAGAGATATTTAATTATCTAAAATAATTATTAGTAGTTCTTTTCATTAATGTTTACTTCAATAATTAAAATAAAGGGGAGTAAAATTGATGTCAAAAAATCTTAATCCACTTACTATAGAAGAAGTGGCAGAAGAATGTAAAAATTGTGAAAAATGTCCTTTGTATCTTTCTCGCACCAAGGTTGTTCCCGGGGAAGGAAATGCAAAATCCAAGGTAATATTTATCGGAGAGGCACCGGGAGAAGAGGAAGACCTCAAAGGTCAACCCTTTATAGGTAAAGCAGGCCAACTTTTGACTAAAATTTTACAATCGGTTGATATAAAAAGAGAAGATATATTTATTACCAATATGACAAAATGCAGACCTCCGGGAAATCGTAATCCTTCGAAAAGCGAGATAGAAACTTGTTTTCCTTATTTAGAAACCCAGATTGCTTTAATCAATCCAAAAATTATTGTTACATTGGGTAATGTCCCCACTCAATATCTTTTAGAAATCACTCAGGGAATCACTAAAATTCGAGGCCAGTGGTTTGACTGGTTAGGAGGGATAAAGAT
>NMQN01000227.1 GCA_003575245.1 Candidatus Atribacteria bacterium 1244-E10-H5-B2
AAGTGATTTTCTTTGCACTTCCTCAGAAGACTTCATTTTCAGTACTTTATCCCTGAATATAGCCAGCTCTAAACTTATCCTTGATGGTATAAGGGATACATCTATTTCTTCCCCTGCCAGTGTAGCTATCCTTTTTGGAGGTATGATTTTATCAAAATCCTTTATCATAGGTTCATCCATAATTTAGCCTTTCTATTATACATTCTGGAAGTCTTCTATCTTGAATAATTGTTCTCCTGCAGGTAGATCCGGTTTGCGAGTCCCCTCAATTCTTATAGGGCAAACTGCTGCATCCTCTCCCTCATCAGGCTGCAAAGCAATAGTTATTCCATTGACTGAATTAGCTTTAAAGAGAGTTATTACCAAATTCTTGCCAGCTTCATTGACATTGGTAATTCTTGCCTGGGCTGGTGTCATTTTAAATAGCCCACCAGATGTTAGAAGCTTGTGAGCCGATGGAGTATAATCATAGACTATGGTAACATTCTGTGCTTCAGTTGTTACCTTTCCAATCCAGCTTGGTTCTTCTCCAGTTCGTTCTGTAATTGTAATTCCCCATCTTCCTGAGCTATCCTTTACAATGTCGTAGTCTACATTTAATTCCAGGGCTCCATCTACAGAACCAGTAACAGGGGTCGGAGTTATTTTTGAACCATCGCCATTCTGCTTATCAAATGGAATAAATACATTGAAGAGCCAGCTGCCCATTAAAACTACCTGGCTGTAATCTGTTACAGGGGTCCCTGCCGGCTCGGTAAATACATCAATTCCACCACGCATGATATTAAGTTTTTCTAGATCAAGCTCCATCAGATCTCCTACAAGTGCTGCTTTCTGGTTTCTTATACCCTCCTGCACTTCGCCTGCATTATCGCTGTCCACAATAAGCGCATCCCAGGTTTCCTCAAAAATAACATTACGCATAGCTCCCAAGTCCTTGGAAGTTGCCCAGTCATCATTTGACACCTCAAATTTGCCTGAGCCAAATCTGATTGAATTTTCTTTCTTAACTACTGTTTGCTTTACCATTTTATACTCCTTTCGTTTTGTCAAATAAAAAACACCTCTTTCGAAGTGCTTCCTTATTGTTTTTATAAAACTTACCTTAAATTATTCTTTTTTCTTTTTTTACCCTTTTTTCTTTTACAGGCTTATTAATTATTCCAAGCTTTTTAAACCTGTCTACTTCATCTTCTTTAACATCTATGATCCTACCAATTTCTACCTCCTCGCCTGTTTTTCCTTTAATAAACTTTTTTATGACTTTAAACTTAATCATCAGCCTCCTCCTTTATAAATTATTTTATAGTCGCAAGCTATATGATATAGTTGTGTATCATTCTCATATAAATCTATTTCATTTAGATACACGCCCTGGATTATGGGAATACCACCTGTTATTCCCTTTTCCCTTTGAATTACAAATCTTATTAAATCAGCCACTTTTTTTGCTTCTTTATACGTTTTTGCAAATACTGAAAATTGAAAACGTGGATATGCAACACCTATTATATGATGTCTTGGATTTGAGACTTTAAAATAAACCACTGCCGGATATACTGGATTCTGCGGTAGCTTTAGGAGATACATTCTTTCATCAATAATATCTTTTAGATTCACATTTTCCAATAGCTTATTTCGCAGGGCTACTTCTATGCTCATATTAATAATGTCGATATTAAACGTACCAATTTGAATTTCTGTCATTTTTTCCATCTTTATTTAAGAACTCTATACCTTTTAATAAATTCAAAGCAAAGGAATTAAAGCATTTAATTCAATCCCTAAGCTTCAAATTATTCCAATTTAAACTGGAATTACAACAAATACTGGTATATCAGTATGTGCTATAGCTTCTGTAATACTAAAAGTAATACTGGCTACTCCATCAGTAAATACAACTGCTGGGCCGTCAAACAAATTTCCATCAGCCATTACTTTTACTCCATATGTTCCAGAAACTAAATTCCCATATTCATCTTTTAATGTAAGTCCACCAATAAATGTTGAGGAGAGAAACAAAGAAATTGTGCTGCTTTTTTCGGAGGCGGTTTAAATGAGAGATAGCTACAAAATAAAAATAGAGGGTGGCAAAGAACTGGCTGAAAACATAAGGAGACTTGGAATAAAAATAGAAGAAGCGATAACACCAGGACTTGATAAAGGTGGAGAAATTGTAAGGGTTGATGCATCAAGTAGAGCTCCTAGAAGAAGGGGTAAGCTTGCAGCAGATATTGTAAAAAGTAAAGTGGAAAAAAATGAGATAAAAGTAGGCCCGGGCAAGGATGTCTGGTATGGAAAATTTCCTGAACTTGGAACAAGCAGAATGAGTGCAAGACCATATTTAAGACCGGCACTTGATGAAAATAAAGATGAGATAAACGAAGCAATAAGAAAAGAACTTTCAAAGGTAATAGAGAAAGCAGGAAGATGACAATTCAAGACCATTTAAATAAGGAGGTGGAAAATAATGGCAGATCTACAAATTGGAACATTTAGTGTAACTATTACAGCTACTGCTATAGATGGGCCTATGTCAGAAGTAGCGCTTACATCTGCAGACCCCGCAGTTGCAGGTGCAGATAATATTACATTAGGACTTACATTAAAAGATGAATATGGGAATTTAGTTTCTGGAACATATGGAGTAAAAGTAATGGCTGATGG
>NMQN01000598.1 GCA_003575245.1 Candidatus Atribacteria bacterium 1244-E10-H5-B2
AAAAAATGTATCGACATAGATACAAAAATATTCCATAATACCTTTGGAAATTATCCCGAGATTCCGGATATAAAAAAAGATAAATCTATAAAAGATAGATTTTATTATACCTCTCTGGGCTGGATTGGGCGGAATCCTTTTCTTAATTGGTTAAAAAGGGCAGACATAGAAGAGATAAAAAACAGACAGAAGAAAAATATAATTATCGGCTCCAAAGCCGTGGCCTCTTATCTTGAGGATGAGAGATTTTTAATCTTACCTAAAGCCTTAGAAGTATCTTACCATAATTTAGAAAGGGTAATTAGCGAATATAAAAACACCATGAGTGCCTGGAATGATTTTATCAAAAAATTATAGAAATGGGGAGGGTAAAAAATGAAAATATTAATAATCAATCACTTCCCCCTGGAGGGTTCGGGGAGCGGAGTTTACACTAAAAATTTAGCCAAAGAACTAACCGAAATTGGGCATAAGGTTAAAGTTATATTTCCGGAAAATCGAAAAGTACCCCCGGAAATTTTTGAAATGAGACCGATAATGTTTTTGGACGACAACACTAAAGATTATGAAATTGATTTTAATTTTCCCTGTTTTACCAGTCATCCCCGGAGCAATACCACTTTTTATCAATTAGATAAAAAACAGATGAGAGACTATATTGATATAATGATTAAGGTAACCCAAGAAGAGGCAGATAAATTTAAACCCGATATTATTCACGCACAGCATCTCTGGATTACCCCTTATGCCGCTCAAAAGACCGGTCTTCCTTATGTGGCAACAGTACACGGTACAGACCTGAAAGGATTTAAGCAAGACAAAAGATATCATCCTTACGCCTTAAAGGGTGCTCAAAATGCTCGAAAAGTTATTACCATATCAA
This sequence comes from Candidatus Atribacteria bacterium 1244-E10-H5-B2, assembly GCA_003575245.1. The sequence continues at coordinate 884 of NMQN01000598.1, forward strand.
AACAAGTAGACAGAGAAACCAAGGAGCTTTACCATATAGAGGACGAGAAAAGAAAAATCGTCTATAACGGATATGATACTAAACTTTTCAAAGTAAATAATGTTTCCCGAAAAGAAGCTTTAGAGGAGTTTGGTATAAATGAAATACCGGATTATATTGTTTCTTTTGCCGGGAAATTAGCCCATTTTAAAGGGGTAGACATATTATTAAAAGCTGCTAAAATATATGAAAACCAGATGGAAGAAAAAGTCTTGACCTTAATTGCCGGCAATGGAGTATTATATGATGAATTAAATAAACTTAAAAATTTTTTAGAGCTAAAAAATACTTTTTTCCTGGGGTATATTAGTGATGAGCAGCTTATCGATTTATATAATATTGCCGATGTAAGTACTGTGCCTTCCCGGAGCGAACCTTTTGGACTGGTGGCTATTGAGGCACTGGCCTGCGGAACCCCGGTAGTAGGCACCAATCAGGGAGGTCTGCCTGATTTTATCAATGAAGATATTGGTGCCCTGGTCGACGTAGAGGATGATATTGCTCTGGCTGAAGCTATCATTAATGAGCTGGTAAGACCTGATAAAAAAGAAAGAAGCAAGCGGGCACACGAATACGCGGTTAATAATTTTTCCTGGGAAAATACCATTAAGGAAGTAGAAAAAATATACAAGGAAGCAATATTTTAACCAAGTAAATATAAGTTTAATAAAAAACATTTACACAAGGGAGAAGGAGAAGGAAAATTATGCGAACTGTAGTTGTTATCCCTACTTATTGGGGGAGAAAAAGAGAGATTGGTTTTAAAGAAGGGGATATTGTCTATGACCATGCCACCCCCGTTGATGAGGAAGGGACTCTGGGTCGGACACTGGAAAGTATGAAAATCTTAAAAAAGAAAGATTTTAAATTAGTTATATTAATTTGCCCAACCCATAAGGAAATAGAATACGAGGCAGAAGAAAGAGCAAGAAAGATAGTTAAAGGGATAAAGTTGGATGTAGAAACCTATCTATTTACCCGAAGGACTTTAAAGAAGATTAAGAGATTTGGCAGAAATTCTCAATTAAAAGAGAATGTGCTTTCTTTGCTCAGCTTACAGGGTTATGCCAATGTCAGGAATATGTGTATATTCTCTTCCCATATACTTAATTCTGATATTACAGTTTTAATCGATGATGATGAAGTTATAGAAAATCCTGATTTTATGGACATAGCCAGGGAATTCATCGGGAAAAGAGTGTATGGAGAAACCGTATATGGAGTAGCCGGCTATTATTTGAATAAATATGGAAATTATTATGATAATGTAAACATTGAGCCCTGGATGACTTATTGGAATAGGTTTGGGAGTAAGTCCAAAGCCTTTGATAAGATAATCGGCTGCGGTCCCCGGCTTAAACAGACTCCCTTTGTCTTTGGCGGGGCTATGGTAATTCATAAAAACCTATATCAGATAGTGCCTTTTGACCCCCAGGTATGTAGAGGGGAAGATATCGATTATCTAATCAATGCCAAGATGTTCGGTTTTGATTTCTTCCTGGATAATAAATTAAGCGTAAAACATTTACCTCCCAAAAAGACCCATCCTATCTGGAAGAGGACCAGAGAGGATATCTATAGATTTATTTACGAAAAATTTAAAATTGATTCCCAATACGAAGTAAGTAATATGCGGACAGTGACAGCAAAAGATTTTTCCCCATATCCCGGAGAATTTTTAACCGATGAGCTCGAGAACAAAATTTTTAAGACCAACCTGTTGCTTGCCCTGG
>NMQN01000089.1 GCA_003575245.1 Candidatus Atribacteria bacterium 1244-E10-H5-B2
ACGATCCACTCAACCGATGTGGTAGAAGAGATAAAAAAGGTCTTTGGAGGAAAAGTATATGACTCCATAATTAAAAGGACTATAAAATTCGCTGATTCGTCAGTAGCCGGGCAACCACTTTTGACCTATGCCAAAAAATCAGAGGTAGCCGAGGCTTACCGTGAGTTAGCAAAGGAGGTGACCCAAAATGACTAAAAGAGTCAGAATAAAAGGCCAGGGAGCAGATATTTTTTTAGGTGGGAATAATCCAACATCCCAACAAATCAGTAAACCAGTAAGACAATATGCTGGTAAAACAGTAGAAGTCAGCAAGGCCACTTTTTATCTGCCGGTTGATTTAATAGAAGACCTGGAAGATGCCTGGTTAAGTTTAAGAGCTAAACATAAAGATAAAAGGGTAGCTAAATCAGAAATTGCCAGAATTGCTTTAGAAGAGATAATAAAGGGATGGAAAGAAAAACATGATGACAGTATCCTGGTTAAACGACTTACTGGTAAATAGAAGGCTTATCTTTAATCCAAAAAGGTTAAGGTGGCAAAAGCTAAATGAAAAATAAACTTAAACAACAAGAGAAGATAAGGGAGAAACTCCAAGGTTAGCCAGGATCGCGCTGGAAGAGAAGAAGAGAGAATTAATGAGAGATTGGATTAAAAGAGGGAAAGATGGAGGTGAACAGATATGACAGAAAAGACCTTAAATTTAGAGAGAGATGCCCACTCATTAAGCGGGAAAGAGCGGGCAAGAATCCTTTTGAAGGATGCCCACGAAAGACAATCTGGGAGTAAAAAGGAACCCCTGACCAATGCAGAGATAAGTGCCCTTCTTCTCATGCCCGACAATAAAATCAAGAAAGAATATGAATACTATTTTAGACTATTCCTCAAAGTTAACTCTATAATGGGATCGGTTACAGAGGCTTTTCTTCGCTTCAAATATTTTTACTCCAAAATGGATACAATCCGTAGTTCTTATAACCTAGAACTATTAATCGACGAGATTTCGAAGTTGCTCGAAGAGTTAGATGAGGAGATCGAAGAACAACGGATAAAAAAGATTATCTTTGAAATGGTCAAGCTAATAAATAGAATAAAACACCATGGGAATGATGTGGAATTTAAGGATATTTTTGATTCCATTAAAGATCTTGTTCCCAAAATAAATTATCAGGCCTGTTATTTTTTCTCGATGAAGCGAATAGTTGAACGGGTTAATAAGGAATTAGATTTTAATGTCTTTGCAGGTAGGCCCTATAATGAGACCTATAAGAATTATATAAAAGAGATTAATCTATGCATTCAAGAGCATAACCAAATTATGAGGGAGACTGGAAAAGACAAAGATATAAAGAAATTAGAAGACTACCTTATCGCTAGGCCCACCTTCAAGACGGAGACTTATAAAGAATGGGCGGAAATGCTTTTCAAGGAGAAACCCAAAAGATGTCTAGCCAAATGAGAAATAAAAGGGAGCATGCGGAGATTAAGACCAAGGAAGACCTAGGAGCTACTGAAGTAAAAGAGGTTGAACAACTTATTACAGTAGAAAGAAAGATCAAGGTCCCTTCCCATTTCATAAACTCTTACTTTACAACGGAAGACACTCTTAAGACTTATCAAAAACAATTAACCCTTGACTTTAAGATGGAACAGAATATAGATACAACAGAGGCGAAGGAAGGTTTAGCCATTATGGTCTCCAAAGGCTTCAAGGGAATAAACTTATCTTACTCAGAAAAAAGAGTTATCAAAGGTATTTTTAGTCTCGCGCAGAAGCAGAAGGTAAGCGAAAAGCATCCCTTTATTGTTTTAAGTAATATTTCTAAATTGTTAAATGAGATATTAGAAAAAAAAGCTAGAAAGACCTCTCCAGATGGCTATAGTTTTAAGGACTTTTTTGGATCGGAAGTTGAGCAGATGAAAGAGGCCTTGGATAATTTATCGAAGACACAACAACAGATAGTCATAAAGGGATACGATGGGATAGACAAGAAGACAAAAAAGCCACTCTATTATTTTTATATGCGGGAAATCCCCCTGATAAGTATAGAATATCTTAAGCGAAGGATACCAGAAGACGAGGTAGAGAAATTAACAGAAGGAGAGTTAAAAGAGACGGGATATATAAAAATTTCTATCTTGCCTATAATTCTACGGGATTACCATAAATATTTTAAAATGCTCCCAAAGGATATCTCAAAAGAGGTGAGGGAAAAATGTCCAGAGATTAAAAGAATATCTGTGACTTTAGTTGACTTCATAGATCTTTTACATAGACAGAACAATCAGGAGGTCAGAAGAACTAGATCAACATTAATAAAAGAATTAAAACTTGAAAAGCAGCTGAAAAAGCGAGGGAAAGCATATATTAAAAGAATATTACTAAAGTGTTACGACCTGGCTAAAAGAACAGAATATCTGGAAGATTATAAGATAGATCAAGGGGGAATCTATGGTTTGGTGGACATATTATATCTTAATGTCTTTAAATTTGAACACCTAAAACCGAAAAAGACCGTAAGACATATCTCGAATTCTTGAATTTCTCTACCCCATAAAATGGGAAACTCTACCCCATAAAATGGGAAACTCTACCCCATAAAATGGGAAACTCTACCCCATAAAATGGGATAGCTCTTTTTGAAAGCCTTT
>NMQN01000428.1 GCA_003575245.1 Candidatus Atribacteria bacterium 1244-E10-H5-B2
GCCAGCTGAGCTATGGGCCCGTTAACCAACATTATCTTCGTTAAAAGTATATCAGATATGTTTTTAAAGTCAAGAAAAATTCGTATCTCGTGAAAAATAGCGTAGAGCGTATAGCGTATAGCGTTTAGGTGTGGGGAAATATACGGGAAGAATTAGCGTAAAGCAGAATTAGTATAATTAATATTTTTAAACTTATCTTAGGTGTAGGCTCTTTAGCTGACCACAGGCAGCAGAGATATCATCACCTTTTGATATTCTTATAGTGGCTGGAATTCCCCTGGCTACCAACTTATTTTTAAAGGATTTGACTTGAGAAATACCGGGTGCCTGCAGTAAGGAATCGGGCGTAGGATTAAAGTTAATTAAATTTACTTTAGAATTAAATCCACCAATCAGTTTAGCTAATTTATCTGCATAAATCAGTGAATCATTCACTCCTTTAATCAAAATATATTCAAAAGTAATCTGCCTTTTGGTTTTTTCCGCATAATTCTTGCATGTTTCTATCAGATCAGGTAAGGGATACATATTATTTACCGGCATTAGATAAGACCTTAATTTATTTTTCGGAGCATGTAGAGAAACCGATAGCTCTATCTGCCAATTACGCTCCTGTAACCTTTTTATAGCTGGTATCACCCCACAGGTAGAAATAGTAATCTTTCTTGCTGCAATATTAAAAGCTTCTTTAGAATTTAATATACAAATGGCTTTTACAACATTAGCATAATTATCTAAAGGCTCACCAATACCCATAAACACAATATTATTGAGATTAGATTCAATCTTTTTCTTTACAAATAAAACTTGATTTAAAATCTCGCCAACTGTAAGGTTTCTGGTAAAACCTTTTTTTCCACTTTCGCAAAACAAACAGTTATATTTACAACCAATTTGAGAAGATATACATTCAGTCACTCTTTTGTCGGAAAATATAAGAACACTTTCTATTAAATTTCCATCTTCTAACTTAAATAAATATTTCTCAGTTTGGTCTTTTGATTTAGCTAAATTTACCAACCCTATCTTGCTTATGTAAAAATTTATTTGAAGTAAGTCTTTAAATGATGTTGGAAAACTCAGCATATCTCTGAAGGCTTCTATGCCTTTTCTGTAAAGAAAATCAAATAATTGAGTTGCTCTATATTTTTCAACCCCTAAATTTTTAACCTCTTCTTGAAGTTCATTTAAGGTAAAATTTTTGATATCTTTCTTTTGCATAATATAAATTAAATCTCTTTATTTTTTAATCTCTCTTTTTATGTTTTTAGCAAATTCCTTTGCTTTTTTGTCTATTCCCAAAATATTCATTACTGACCCGGGGTCATTGGCAGTAGCTGTTAATACAAAATAAGGAGGTAGTCTGAATCCTTTGTTAATATTTAAAGCCCCTATTAACTGTTTAGCCACACAATCACTTCCTGAATTTCCGGAAACAACAACGGAAAATAAAGTTTTATCCCCAAATTTCACCCTCTTATAAAGCACAGTCATTCTGTTAATCACCCCCATAAGCTTTGCAGATATTGCATCATTATAGTTGGGACATAGCCAGATTATGCAATCAGCCTCTTCTATCGCGGGGAGAATTTCTTTTACCATAATTCCCCCATAAAAACAGCTTTTTTCTTCACTATAATGAATACAGGTTTTATAAGAACACCCCCTGCAGTCTACCACGGTTCCATTTTCTACGTGGAGTTCCTTTACATCTTCTCCTCTAAGGTTTTCTTTTACCATTCTCCAAAGCATAAGAGTATTAGAGGTCTTAAACAAACTCGAATGAAGCACAAGTATCTTTGGTCTATTAATTAATTCTAAATTTTCCTCTGTTAATTTTTTTACTAATTCTTTGGCCTGTTCTTTGTAAATCTCTAAAAGGGGCAAGTTGAAAGTTTTTTGCCAGGTAAAAAAATTATTGAGATTGAAAGTAGCTTCTACAACTGGATGACCGGGAAATCTACATCCCATCTGGTTGGCTAAAAAAATAGTACTTTGAGCTGTGCTCTTGGTAAACAATTCACCCGAACTTTGGATTATAATTACAGCTTTTGAACCTAAAAGGGAATTATCTCCTCTTCCCTTTAATTTTAAGAGCATTTCAAGCAAAGGAATATTAAATCCGCATTCATCTAATTCGATAGCAAATATAATCTTTTTATTTTGTAGATCAATGGGAAAATCATTAATAGTTTTTACAATTGTTAATTGATAACTTTCTGTGGCTATTTTGATAATCTCAACAAAACCATCCGATATTTTTCCTGGCATAATCAAATAAATCGTTTCCATGAAATAATTTCCTCTATCAATAATTATTTATAAAATATTACCCAATTCTTTATAACTTGCTTTAATTTTTTCTACTAAAATGACTGGAAGGTCTAATCTTTCAATTTCAGTTCCTGATTTAAGCAATCTATTTTTTGCTCCCATAAATGCACCTCCCGTAAAGGTTGCACTATAATGCCATTTTCCACTCATTGTGGCAATAAGGGGATAGCTCCCGGAAGATAAGGCAGGAGCTACATAAGGTTTAAAACCGGTTTTCCTTACTTCTAAGTTTGCTTTTACGGTCTGATCGGTAAGCATCTCTGAAAGACTTTCATTATATTTTTTTATACTATTGGCAATTACTAAGCCTTTAC
>NMQN01000385.1 GCA_003575245.1 Candidatus Atribacteria bacterium 1244-E10-H5-B2
CCGTAGAAACAGCAATACCATCAATTTCTTCCATTTTTAAATCTATCGTTTTTAATAAGTCTTTTATGGCAGGTACTAAAATGGAAGAGTGTTTCTTCTTTAAACCATTAATAGTATACTCTATAAGAATATCCTTATCTTCAATTAAACCTAAATTACAAAATTTAGTAGAAGTGTCAATCCCTAAAATTTTCAATTCTGTTTAGTTCCTCTAAAAACTTATTGAATCTATCCCCTTGAGGAATAAAAGAAATTGTTCTTTGATGGTGATCTTTAAATTTGATTTTAATTTCTAGATGTTCTTTGGGTAAAAGCTGTTCAATCTTCTCAGCCCACTCAATAACTGTCAAACCTTCTCCATAAAAATATTCCTTGTAACCCAATTCTAAAATTTCTTCCGCATTATCAAGTCGAAATAAGTCAAAATGATAGATAGGAATTTTACCTTGATATTCATTTATAATGGTAAAAGAAGGACTGGTGACATAATCTTTTACTTTTAACCCCTGAGATATTCCTTGAATAAAACAGGTTTTACCTGCACCCAGTTCACCGTAGAAAGCTAATAAATCTCCGGGTTTAGTTAATTTGCTTACCTCTTTCCCCAAATTCTTCGTTTCTTCAGGACTTTTAGTAATAATAGTTAAATTCATTTTAAACTATTCTCCAATTGACCAATTAATTAATTTATCAATTAAATTTATTTCTTAGGCATCTGCAATATGTCTAACTTTTTTTAATGATTATCTTTTATGTCGAATTTATTCGACCCGTCTTTTTTCATTCCCGCATCTTCTTTGTCATTCCCGTGGAAATGGGAATCTATCTTTTTTTCTTATCCTTCACTCATTCCTGGATTCCCACTTTCGTGAGAATGGCATCCAGTTATTCTGTAAGCTCAACTCATCGACTATATACATATTTTTAATTTTTATTATTTACGAAATACGAATTTTTCTGTCTACTGGCTTCTATTTTTTTCACGCAACGCGCGATACTTGATACACGGTAAGAATTTATTTTAACTTCTATATCCTGTATTCTTCTTTCCTAGCTATGCGCTCTACGCTAAACGCTATGCGCTATATGCTAATCTTGCTATACGCTATAATAATTTTTCCCTTAACATGTTCTTAATTTTGTAAGGTTTTCCTTCTTTAATAAATAACTTAGGAACTCGTTTTTTGTCAGGCATATGGACAATTTCGTAATTAATAGTTCCAATTTTTTCTGCTATTTCTTCTACGGTTATTTCTTCTTCTCCTTGCCTTCCCCAAAGTACCACTTCGTCACCTATTTTCACCTGGGAAAGATTGGTAACATCTATCATGCACTGATCCATGCACACCCGCCCGATTACAGGAAAACGCCTTCCTCTCACTAAAACCTCTCCTTTATTAGAAAGAAGCCGGTTGTAACCATCAGCATAACCAACTGGTAAGGAAGCAACTTTTGTTCTTCTCTTGGTAGTAGTATAGGTTCGACCATAGCTGATATATTCTCCCGCAGATAATTCTTTTAAAAAAACTATTCGAGTTTTAAAACTATGAGCCGGAATCAGTTTTACAGCTTTCTGTACCTCTGTAGAAGGGTATAGTCCGTATATAGAAATTCCAGGTCTTATCAAATCTAACCACATATGAGGAAAATTAAGAAGGGTAGCACTATTTCCTACATGCTTTACCGGAATTCTTATTCCTTCTTTATCTAAAACAGTTAAAACTCCTATAAATTTTCTAAATTGTTCTTCAGTGATAGTCTTATCTTTCTCGTCAGCAATTGAAAAATGAGTAAAAATACCCTCTATTTCCACATTTTTTAAATCTCTTATCCTTTTAATAAAGCTTATAATATCATGAAGGAAAATCCCTATTCTTCCCATACCGGTATCTACTTTGAGGTGAACTTTAACTTTTTTATCCTTTTTAAATGCTGATTCAGAAAGCTTTTCTATCATTCCATATTCACTCACCGTAGGAGTTATACTATACGATACTAACAATTCTGCTTGTTGTTTCAAAGTTAAACCAAGGATTAAGATAGGAACATCAATACCTGCTTTGCGGAGAAAAATGCCTTCTTCTAAACGAGCGACTGCCAGTCTGCTAGCTCCGTTTCTTAAAACTACTGACGAAATCTCTAAAATATCATGTCCATAGGCATTCCCCTTAACTACCGCCATTAATTCTTTTTTTTCACCTATTAATTTTTTAATATTTCTTACATTTTGGGCAATGGCATCAAGATTTACCTCTGCCCAGGTAGGACCTAATAACTTTTGCATTTTTAGGTTTTCCTTTCTTTTTCGCGTATAGCATATAGCGTATATCGAATTTGGTTAGTTGGTTAGTTAATTAATTTGTTTAATATTAATTCATTAGCTAATCTACTAATTAACCAATTCTTTACGTTAATTGCTAAAAGTTATATGCTAAAAAAGAAGATACAATTAATGAAATATAAGAGTTAAATTAGAATTCTGTCCCTTGTTTTTTATCTTCTTTCTTCTTCACTATATACTAAATACTATACACTATAAACCGTCTTTATTTATTCTAAATTCAAAAAAGCCTGAGGTACTTGAGATAAGATATCTCCGGCTATCATGCCTCTTTCTCCTTTAATGTCACGGGCTAAATTACCAGCCATACTATGGATGTAAACTCCGGCTATTGCTGCTGAAAAACTATCAGCTTCTTGAGCTATTAAGCTGCAAATTATTCCAGCTAGAACATCTCCTGTCCCCCCGGTAGCCATTCCCGAATTATCACCAATATTGATATAGATTTCTCCCTCTTTATCAGCCACAATTGTTCTAGCTCCCTTTAAAACTACTACTATTCTAAATTCTTGAGCAATTTCTCTGGCAATATCTAATTGATTATCTAAAATATAATCTATATCCTTATTTATTAGTTTAGCCATTTCTCCTGGATGAGGAGTAATCACCAGGGGAGCTTTAACCTTTTTCAATATGGTAGTGTCTTCACTTAAGGCGTATATTGCATCGGCATCAATAACCAAAGGTATATTAGACTTTTCTACAATTTTTCTTACTAATCTTTGGGTCTCTAATTGTCTGGAAATACCAGGACCTATCCCTAATACGGAAAAATCTTTCATTGATTTTAAAATTGTTTCTTCTGCATCTTCTCCTAAAGATTGTTTTTCTGTTTCAGCAAGAGGGAGGGTCATAACTTCAGTTAATTTTACTTCCATTATTGGATTTAAACTTCTGGGAATTCCCAATATTACAATACCTGTTCCACTTCTCATAGCTGCTTCACCGGCTAAATATGCTGCTCCAGTCATACCAACCGAACCAGCTAAGATTAAAACTTTGCCGAAAGAACCTTTGTGGGAATGGATTGCACGAAAAGGTAAAAGTGATTTGACTATCTCTTTGGTTACTATATTAGTTTTTAATTTTTTATTTTTTAAAAGATAAGAAGGTATGCCAATGTCTTCAACCGTTACCTTTCCTGCAAAGCCTGCTCCAGGAAAAAGCAGTAAACCAATTTTTGGCAGTGCTAAAGTAATAGTATGAGTTGCCTTGATGCATGGTCCTTTAATCTTTCCGGAATCTACATTTAAACCAGAGGGAACATCAACTGCAACTACTTCCTTGTTAGTAATATTAATCAAATCTATTATCTTAGCTTTTAAACCAGTCACCTTTCCTTGCAATCCAGTTCCTAATATAGCATCAATAATCAAATCAGAATTTTGTATGGTCTCTTCTATTTCTTCGAGTTTTACTGTTCCTGTTTCGATTAATTCGATTCCCATTTTATCAATTATATTTAAATTTTCTCCTGCTTCGCCTTTAATTTTATTAAAAGAAGCCAGGAGAAATATTTTTACTTTCACTCCATAATTATAAAGATGGCGGGCTATTACAAAGCCATCTCCGCCATTATTACCCGATCCAGCAAAGATAATAACCTTTTTTAATCTTAAATCAGGATAAATATTTTTCAGGCTTTGAAATATTCTTAATCCGGCATTTTCCATTAAGGTAAGACCAGATAGGTTATTTTCCTCTATTGCTTTACGATCAATCTCTCTAATTTGTTGACTGGTAACTACCTTCATAAGACAACTCCTCTTTAAAATAATTGACCAATTAACCGATTTACCTATTGACCAATTGCCCAATTATATTAGTTAGCCAGTTACCCGGTTTACCGGTGGGCCAGTTAATATTCAGTAACAACACGCCGTGCAGTGATAAATCAAAAGGATGCGATACATTGCGTCTTTATTAAATAAAAAACTTAAAACGAAAAGTGAAAAACTATAATTATTATTTAGGAATTCAGGAGCCAGTAGTTAGAAGAATATAAAATAACTTAACAAACAATATAATCTCATAATTTAAAATAATTCTGAATACTGGATTGGCTTCTGTCTTCTATTCTATTAACAAGATACGATTCACGAGATACGAATTTGTTCCAGGCAACCATATAACTAATTCCTAACGAGATGCGCTTTTATTCTAGCTTCTGACTCCTGACTTCTCTTTCTTAAACCAGTTAACCAATCTGATCTAATTCTTCAACTGGTAACTGGTAAACTGGCTAACTAACTAACTATATTGATTTTTACTTATCAAATAGACCCTCCAGGATTACTTGGGCAATTGCATAATCTTTGGTGTGAGAGATGGTGATAAAATACTTACTAACTCTTTTTTCTGAAGCGATTTTTTTTAATTTTCCAGATGTTTCAATAATAGATTGACCAAGTTCATTATTTTCTATTTCAATCTCTTTCCAGTTAACCCCCTTCAAGCCTAAACCCAATGATTTTAACAGGGCTTCTTTGGCTGCAAATCTTCCAGCATAAGATTGATATTTGTTACCCTTCTTTTTTTCACAATATTCTCTCTCTAAAAGAGTAAATACTCTGGAGGTAAAATTATCTCCCCATTTTTTAATTACTTTTTCTATTCTTTCTATTTTAACTAAATCAATTCCACAACCTACAATCAATAATATCATTCCTTTTCTTACTATTTTTTTTAGCTGTTAATAAATAAGTATTTTAAAATTCTCTATAATAAAAATTGCCTTCTTTTATCTTTCCTTTTAGCCATTTCAATAAATATTTCTTAACCACTCCTCTGCTAACAGGTATTAAAAAAATAAAACCTATGACATCGGTAACAAAACCAGGAGTAAGAAGGAATATTCCTCCAACTAGAATAATGGCGCCTTGAATTAAACTGTCCCCTGGCATGATCCCCTCATTTAAATCATCCTGAATCTTCTTTAAAATCATAAAACCTTGACCTTTTACCAGGTATGCTCCAATTATCCCAGTTAAGATGATTATGCCAATTGTAGTTAGACTCCCTATCTTCTTCCCTACTTCAATTAGAATATATAGTTCTGTTACTGGAACTATTATAAATAATATTAATAGTTTAGTAAAAAACATCGTTTGCGCCCATCCATTATTAATCTGATTATTTTAAGAAAATTTGGTAATTAACCTTATTAAATACTAAAATCTAACTTGAGTAAATTCATTACTCTACAATCCAATATACTAATTTATATAAGACCTAAATAAAAATCAAGGACACATATATTCTTCTACTTCTTTCTGCATCTCCTTAGATACAACTATAAACTTCCCCTTTGCCTCCGTTAATAAGGTGTCATCTTCTAAACGAGCTTCCGCTTGAGCTCTAATCATTCTACTTAAATCTTTAGTCATCTGTGCGGTAAAGATAATTTTTTCACCTACAAGAGCTTTTTTTCTGTATTTGATGTTTATTTCTACGGTCATAGTCATAACATCCTTAGTTATGATTGCAGTTCTGCCCATTATTTCATCTAAAATAGAAAATAATATTCCTCCGTGAACAACTCCTTTAAAACCTTGATGTTTTGATTCGGGAATAAACTCCGCTCTAATTTTATCTTGGTCCCTGAAAAAAGTGATATTTAAACCTATGGGATTATCTTTCCCACAAACAAAACATTTTTTATATCCTGGTAAAGATTGCAAAAGTAAAACCTCCCTGTAATTGGTTATTTGGTTACCTGGTTAGTTGGTTACTTAGTTACGTAGCTTACCGCATAAACAAATAACTAACTGACCAATATCTTAACTTCTATTTTCTTCACGAGATTAATATTTTAACTATTTGTTTTTTTACGAGATACGATTCACGAGATACGAGATACGAATTTGTTCCGGGTAACCGGTAAGCTGGCTAACTGGCTAACCATCTTTACTATATCGATACTCGATACAATATACTAATTTGGCTTCTTTATTCTATTTTCTTAACCAGTTAACTAAGTAACTAAATAACCAACTAACTGATTCTATACGCTACACGCTAGACGCTCCACGCTATCTCTTCCTGTACGCTCTACGCTTAACGCTATCCGCTAGAATGGAATACTATGTACTAATTTTTAGCTATTTCTTTTATCGCCTTTATGGTAGCATAAATATCTTCTTCGCTAATTCCGTAATGAGTAACTAACCGAACTTTGGTGGGTGGTCGCGGTGAACCTAATATATTATACTTTGCTAATTTAGGTAAAAACTGGTAAGTATCCATTCCTGATTCCTGAAGGTCAAAATAGACCATATTAGTCTGAATTGTCTCTAAATCAACTTTTATTCCGCTTATATTGGCTAAACCTTCTCCTAAAATTCGAGCATTTTTATGGTCTTCTTTTAACCTTTCCATCATCTGTTCGAGTGCAATTATTCCAGCTGCTGCCAAAATACCTACCTGCCTCATCCCTCCACCCAGCATCTTTCTATTTTTACGGGCTCTTTGAATAAATTCCTTTGAACCAGCTAAAATTGACCCTACCGGAGCACTAAGACCTTTGGAAAGACAGAACATCACTGAATCAACATTTTTAGTGAGAAGTGCGGGTTCAATATTTAATGCGATAGCAGCATTAAATATTCGAGCACCATCTAAATGAACTTGAATATTCCGTTGATGGGCCAATCGGCAGATTTCCTCGATTACTTCAGGGGGAGCAATTGTTCCACCTGCTCGATTATGAGTATTTTCCAAACAGATTAAAGTTGTTTTAGGGTAATGAAGATTTTCATCTCTTAATGCCATCTTAATATCCTGAGGATCAGGAATTCCTTTATCTCCGAAAATCAACCGGGGTATCACTCCTGCTACTGCCGACATACCGCCCACTTCATAATAATAAATATGGGAGTCCACCTCTAAAATTACTTCATCCCCTCTTTGACAATGAGTCAATACTGCAATAAGATTACCCATAGTACCACTCGGTACAAATAATGCTACCTTTTTCCCCACTTTTTTAGCGGCTAATTTTTCCAGTTGATTGACTGTTGGGTCCTCTTGGTAAACATCATCTCCCACTTCAGCATTATTCATAGCTTCTCGCATCTCATCTGTTGGCAAGGTAACCGTATCACTTCTCAAATCAATTTTTTTTAAATTAATTTTTTCTTTAAAAGTACTGATAATTATCCACCTCCAAAAAATATGAAGTATCCGGGAGTCAGAAGCCAGAATGAAATCGTATCAAATATTATGTATCGCGTATCGCGAAAAAGATAAGTAAAAAGTAGAAGAACAAATAATAGTATTTAACACTACACTCAATGCTTGCCACGAAATAGGAAATAATGTTTTTAAATTTTGAAATAGACTTTATTGTTTTTAATTTTTCATTCTTTGTTATTTGCTATATATATTCTTATTCTGGATTCTGACTTCTGGCACCTGAATTCTTTTCTCTTAACTAATCAATAAATCGTCAAATACCTATCCAATTCCCACTGGTGAACTTGAATACGATAGTTTTCCCATTCTTCTCTCTTGGCCTTGATATAATTTTCTAGAATATGATCGTTTAAAGCAGATTTCACTACTTTGTCCTTATCTAATTCTAACAAAGCTTCGTTTAGAGTTGAGGGTAAACTTTCGATGCCCAGAGATTCCTTCTCTTCTTTATTCATAGAATAAATATTTCGACTCACCGGTTCCCCCGGATCAACCCGATTTTTAATTCCATCTATACCTGCTTTTAGCACTACTGCAAAAGCTAAATAAGGATTGCAGGATGGATCAGGACTTCTCAATTCCGCCCTGGCACCTACTCCTCTTGCTGCGGGCACCCTGACTAAAGGGCTGCGATTTCTCTCTGACCAGGCAATATAAACCGGTGCTTCATAACCAGGA
>NMQN01000225.1 GCA_003575245.1 Candidatus Atribacteria bacterium 1244-E10-H5-B2
GACTAATAAATGTTGCTAAAATTGATGGAAGAATTTATAATAAATAGAGAATAGAGCAGGGAGGCTTAGAATATGAAAATAATTTTGAAACAAAATATTGAAAAAATTGGACAAGTAGGAGATGTAGTTGAAGTAAACAACGGCTTTGCCCGTAATTTCTTGATTCCTCAAGGTAAAGCAATTTCTTTTACCATGGGTAATTTTAAACAAATAGAATATTTAAAGAAACGAGAAGCAGAACAAAGAGAGGGAGAGTTGAAGGAAGTTAAGGAATTAGCAGAAAAAATTAATAATATCTCCCTGGAAATTAAAGTTAAAGCCGGGGAAGAAGGGAAGCTTTTCGGTTCTGTAACCAGTAAAGATATTGTTGAGACTCTGTTAAAGGAGCACGGAATTGAATTAGACAAAAAGAAGATTAATTTAAAAGAATCCTTAAAAAAATTGGGTGTTCATACTGTACCGGTTAACTTATATAAAGATGTAACTCCTCAAATCAAAGTTAATTTAATTTCTGATTCCGCATCTGAGCAGGAAATAGAGGATATAAAAAAAGAATAGGTTCGTATTTCGTATACATTTAGTTAGCTGGTTAGCTAGTTGGTATTAGTTAGCCGGTTAGCCAGTTACCCGGTTTACTAGTTTCAAGTTTAAAAAGCCTTTACAGTAAACCGAGAACTGAAAACTGACAACTGAAAACCTGTATTTAATACTAACGACTAACGACTATTCACTAACGACTAATAAATATGGAGAAAAGCAAATGGAATTAGGCAGGAATCCTCCACAAAATATTAGCGCAGAACAGGCTGCTTTAGGTTCAATGTTGCTTCAGGAAGATGCTATTTTGTATGGTGTGGATATTTTAAGACCTGAAGATTTTTACAAAAAATCTCACCAGATTATCTTCAAGTGTATTCTTGAACTGTTTGAAAAGAGCAGAGGTGTTGATTTAGTTACTTTAACTGAGGAATTAAATAGGATAAATTTATTAGAAGAGATCGGAGGAGTTACCTACTTAACTAATCTAATTAATAGTGTCCCTACTGCAGCAAATATAGAATATTACATTAAGATTATTGAAGAAAAATCCATTTTACGAAATTTAATTAATAATGCTACTAAAATTATTTCTATGGGGTATGAAGAAAAAGAAGATGCCAAAGTTTTACTGGATAAAGCAGAACATTTAGTATTCGAAGTATCACAGAGAAATATAAGGCAATCTTTTGTTCCTATTAAGGAGCTAATTACGGATAGTTATGAAAAAATTGAAGACCTATATCAACGGGAAGAATTTATTACCGGAGTTCTGAGTGGATTTGACGAATTTGATGAAATTACTACTGGTTTTCAACCTTCTGAGTTTATAGTCATTGCTGGAAGACCTGCTATGGGTAAGACAGCATTTTGTATGAGTATTGCTCAATATGCAAGCATATCCAAAAATACACCGGTAGCAATTTTTAGTTTAGAGATGTCAAAGTCTCAATTAGTGCAAAGGATGCTCTGTTCAGAAGCTCGGATTGATGCCCATAACTTAAGAAAAGGGCGATTAACCGAATCAGATTGGCCCACTCTTTCAATGGCGGCAGGTCGGTTATCTTCTGCCCCCATTTTTATTGATGATACAGCCGGGATTACTTGTTTAGAAATTAAGGCTAAAGCCAGGAGATTAAAAGCTCAACACAATCTTGGTTTAGTAATTATAGATTATTTACAATTAATCCAATCTTCTAGTAGAATTGAGAATAGGCAACAAGAAATTACAGAAATCTCTCGTTCCCTTAAAGGTTTAGCCAGAGAATTAAATGTCCCGGTAATTGCAGTTTCCCAATTATCCAGAGCAGTGGAACAGAGAATTGAAAGAAGACCCCGTCTTTCTGATTTACGAGAAAGTGGTGCTATTGAACAGGATGCTGACTTAGTAGTTTTTATATACCGAGAAGAATACTACAAACCTAAGACGGAAAAAAAGGGAATTGCTGAGGTAATTATTAGCAAACAGAGAAACGGGCCAACAGGTAAGGTGGAATTAACCTTTGTAAAGGAATATGCTAAATTTGAAAATTTAGCCCGAATTTCAGAAGAATAATTATTTAATAATAACAAAATAACAAGTTAGTGTAAACTTTAGTGGGGTAGTTAGATAGAAAGAAGAATGCTACTTTTTCTATCTTTTCTTTCGCTTTCTTAGCTCAATACTCAATACGAATTTATTCTAATTTCTGGTTTATATTATCTTTACGAGACACGATTCACGAGATACGATTTCGTTGTTCGTATCTAGTATTAGTATCTCGAAAGAAAAATAAATTCAAATACACAACTTTTTTAATTTTTAAATATTTTAACTATTTGTTTTTTTACGAGATACGATTCACGAATTATATTGACAGGTAGTAAAAAATATAGTAACATTTAAAAGCAAAAATTCTTTAATTTTAAAATATTTTTAGGGCCGTTAGCTCAGTTGGTAGAGCATCTGACTCTTAATCAGAGGGTCGCAGGTTCGAAACCTGCACGGCCCATCGAAAAATGCCCCCATCGTCTAGGGGACAGGACACCGCCCTTTCACGGCGGCGACAGGGGTTCAAATCCCCTTGGGGGCACCTTGATTATTGTAAAAAATGGGCGGATAGCTCAG
>NMQN01000343.1 GCA_003575245.1 Candidatus Atribacteria bacterium 1244-E10-H5-B2
TTATTTGGCATAAAAAATATTATTATACAAATATTTAGGATACGAAATATTATAATAGATGGTTTAATTTTTGTCAAGCCTGCATTATTCGTATCTCGTATCTCGTGAATCGTATCTCGCAAAGATAATAGAAGCCAAAGTTCAGAATAAATTCGTATCGAGTATCGCGTGAAAACAGTATCGAGTATCGAGTATCGAGTATATAGTGAAGAAGATAAGATGTGGGTTATAAGTGCGGGTTGGCGCATAGTAATAGCGGATAGGAAAATTAGTATTGAGTATCGAGTTAAGAAAGTGAAAGAAAAAGAGAAAAAGTAGCATTCTTCTTTTTATCTAACTACCCAACTAAAGTATACAGTAACGACCCCATATAAATATTTTTATGAAAGAAAGTACCTCTTTTTTGCGTATATATAAGTATATGTAAATATATAGATTAGTGAATAATGGAAAAACCTACAAAAATAAAAAGGAGGATACATTTTGTGGCAACAAAACAGAAAAAAGATTTAATAAGATTAGCAGTTCAAATTTTTTTCTTTGCCCTGATAATTTTAATTAGTTTCAATCATTTTCGGAGTGAACAGGGGCTGGCACCCCTGTTGATAGGTAGCCCTTCTCTCCATGCGGTCTGTCCTTTCGGAGGAGTAGTAACCATTTACACCTATTTTACTGAAGGTGCCTTTATACAAAAAATTCATCAATCTTCTATTACTTTAATGTGGCTGGTACTCGCTCTGACCTTGCTCTTTGGACCGGTATTTTGCGGATGGGTCTGCCCTTTTGGGACGGTTGAAGAATTTATCGGTAAGATAGGGAGGAAGATATTTAAAAAGAAGTACAATAATTTTATCCCCCTTAAATTGGATAGGCTATTAAGATATCTCAGATATGTAATTTTAGCATTGGTAGTAGTTAATACTGCTATTTCCGGAAAATTGTTATTTTCTAATTTTGATCCTTATTTTGCCCTTTTTAATATCTGGTCCAGCGAGGTAACCCGATTATCTTTATTGGTGCTCGGCCTGGTTTTAATCGGTTCTCTATTTGTAGAAAGACCTTGGTGTAAATATTTGTGTCCCCTTGGAGCATTACTGGGGATTCTTAATCTTTTTAGAATTGTAAAGCTCAAGAGAAACGAAAAAACCTGTATAAATTGTAAAGCCTGTGACCGGGTCTGTCCGATGAATATCGATATCTCCACTTCTAAGGTTATCTCTGACCATCAATGTATTAGCTGTCTTTTATGTACCGATGAAATAGCCTGTCCGGTTAGTAATTCCTTAAATTTTTCTGTTTTAGAAAGAAAGAATCCTAAAGAAAATTCCGAGGAAGATTCCGGAGGGAAGATTATTGAAAGTGTTTCAGGAGGGGAAAAATGAAGATAAAGAGCATACATATACTATTGGCTATAATAATTATAATTGGAGGAGGTATTTTACTGGCAAGTGAATTAGATCTTTATAATACTACCAGAGTAAAAAGCCCCAGAAAGACAGTAGAAGGATTTTATGATGTCTCAGATATACGCGGTTCGCACACCTTGGAGGAGATTGAAAAATATTATCAGTTACCGGCTTCTTCGGTTATAAAGGCTTTTGGATTAAGACCGGATACCAATTCGAAAATTTTTCAACTAAAAGATATGAAAGAGATATTTAAACCGGTAGAACTAGAAGAAGAAGAATACGTTGTTGAGACTGATACAGTTAAAGTTTTTGCTTCCCTTTATTTAAAAATTCCCTATGTCTCTGATGAAACCTTTTATCTGCCGGGAAAGACCGTGGATTATCTGATAGAGAATGATAAATTAACCGGGGAAGAAAAAGAATATTGGCAGGGACATACTTTTAAATTGGAATATCTGGATAGTAAATATTTAACCGCTTCTGAGTTCTTCAAGGTAGTTGTAGAAGAGGCTGAAGGATTTAAAGTCACCGGCAAAACGACTGTTCAGGAATTGCTGGATGGCGGAATAACCGAAGAAAAATTTGAAGAAATTTCCGGTTTTAAGGTACCCGAAGATAAATCAGTTTTAGTTAGAGATTTTGTAATTGATAAAGGGTTAGAATTCGGAGAAATAAAAGATAAGTTTGCGAAATAGCAAAAAATGAAATAAAATACGGTTAAACGGTGAAAGAAGATATCCCTAAAGAGATTGTTTGTTATGAAAAAATTATTCTTTTTATTTTTGAGATTAATTTTTCTCAATAAGTGAAAAACAGCCCTTTTATTTAATTGAGGATGGGATTGTAGTCTATTTTGGACTGTATGAAATTGCCCCCTATGCTTCCGGGATAAGATATTTCAAGATTCCCTATTCCCTATTCGGGAACTCTTCAGGATAACTGCCAGAGATAGTGGTTTAACTGAAGAAAATAAAGTAGCCGATTAAATTAAAGGAGAGGTTATAATGAGTATAATGATAAAAACTAAAATAGTATGTACTATTGGGCCAGCGAGTAGTTCTTATGAAAAAATAGAGAAGCTGATTCAAGGGGGCATGGATGTTGCCCGTTTGAATTTTTCCCATGGAAGTCATGAAAAGCACCATCAAGTTATTGAAAATATTCGCCAGGCCTCTTTGAAGACAAATGAATCTGTGGCCATCCTTCAAGATTTGGGAGGGCCAAAGATAAGAA
>NMQN01000808.1 GCA_003575245.1 Candidatus Atribacteria bacterium 1244-E10-H5-B2
TTAATAACCGGGGTTTTCGGAATGGTGGCCTAAATAAAGAGGATGGCTTAAATTGTGGCTATATCATAGCAAATGCCTGGTTTTCTTTAACTGCAGTGCCTAAAGACCTTTTTAATCTGATCTCTAAAGATGTGGTTGAGTGGGAAAAAGTAGAAGAAATAATTGAAGAATATTACTCGTATAATCTCGACTAGTTTAAAAGAAGAAAAGGGCGAACATATGCTCTTTTGTTCAGTCTAATTAAAATGTTAAAAAAGGGGTAACCTGATAATGAAGCAGCTAGCAGAATTAGAGATTACGGATAATAAAAAACTTATTTTGTCGATGGGTGAATTTCGGGGAAGTGAACGGATAGATCTAAGGCAATTCATCAAAGTTGATGATAAATATATAGCCACAAAAAAGGGCATAAACTTTGATGCAGAGTGGCTGGATAGCTTTGTAAAGATGGTTAAAAAATTGGAAGACGAATAATCTGAGAAAGGAGTAAGCTTTTAAGTGTTATGGAATATGGAAGATTAAGCAAACTTCAAAAGTGGATTCTAAACCGCTGTTTGGAGAATAAAGGAAATGGAATTAGTAGAGATGAAAGCAGAGAGTTTTTTGGCAAGAGACTGCCTCCTAAAAGGCATTTATGCGAAGCATTGCACGAAAGTACATTCGGGACAGAAGGAGAGAAATTTGACTGGAATGGTAGATACTATACTCCTAAAAAAGAACTTATTTCTACCCGATCCATTGAGGCGTCTGTTTCAAGAAGTTTTAACAATTTGATAAAAAGGGAATTCCTTACTGAAAAATATCATTATGGGCAATGCTTTTTAACGGAGAAGGGATTCCTAAAGGTTAACGAAAGAACGAATTGTAATATCGTTAACACTTACAAGAATTATATTGATACCATAAACAAAGTAAATGAGGAAAAAGGAGAATCTTTTAAGAAACTTGTTAAAGATTTAAAGAAGATAAAAAAGAGAGGGAAGATACCTGGTAAGAGGTAGTTAGGGAAAGAGGTTTTACTGATATCGGTAAAACCTCTTCTTAAGAAATAAAAAAAGGGATTTAAAAAAGAGGATTTTTCAGAATGTCAGAACAACGCTTATCTAAATTGCAGAAGTGGATTTTATTAAAATGCTATGAGCTTAGGGAATACCGCTTGTGGCGTAGTTACTTAGTAAAAGAATATTGTAAAGAATTTAAGAGGGGTTATTATGCAGGAAGTGGCGACCAAGTTAATATTAGTGGCATCCAAGTTAGTATCACCAGGAGCATAAGAACTTTAGCCCGTAAAGATTTGTTATACGTCTATGGCTGTGATAGCACACCTTGTATAGATGTAACACGTTCTCGCAAATTAGATAAACGAGAAGGAATGATAGGCGATTGTATCAAATGGCTTTGTATTTCAGACGAGGGAATTGAACTGGTTAAAAGTCTTAATGTTAAAAAATGAGTATTTAACAATAAGGAAAGGAGAGTGATTAAATGTTACCGGAAAAAAGCAGAATAGCAGAAATTACTAAAATATATAACGAATTACAGAAGTTATATTATTCAGGATTGGACAGGGCTATTAGGTTAGGTGAATTGTTAGACGAGCAAAAGAAACATTTAAAGTATGGGGAATTTGTGAATTGGATTAATAAGAACTTGCCCTTTACTGAACGGACTGCCCGGAATTATAGAAAGATTTTTAGAAATAGGGAATTTCTAAAACGGAAAGTAGTTTCCAGTCTTGACAATGCTTATTTGCTATTGAAGAAATCGAAAGATAAAGAGGAAAAGAAAGAAAAACAGGAAGAGGAAAGAAATATAAGAATTGAAGAATATAAACAAATATCAAAGGAGTGGAATGATAGACATAACAAGGCTTATAATATTGCTCCTGAAGTTATTGAACGTAGAGAAAGACTTGAAGAAGGGAAAGCTGATGATAAATTAATAAGGGAGCTAAGAACAGCAACTGGTAGTTTTTTAGAAGCGTTATACAATTTAAATAAAGCCTATAAAGAATACGGGGATAAAATGTTTACTGCTTATTCCTATAATCGGTTTGATGGAGGACAATTTTTTCTATATCCCGACTTAGTTAAAGCATATAAGAGGGTAATTAAGAAAGCTGATTTTTATTTAAAAGAGGCGGTGATCTAATGCTACCGGAGAAGTTAGGATATATTACAAGGGTACAGAAGCTAAATTTTTAAAAAAAAGGAAGGAGATCTAAAGATGTCTAAAGAAGAAGAAAAAGAACTTGCTTTATTAGATAATGAACTTTACAAAAATTTAGAGGGATTAAGAAGATCATCTGAAAAATTAGAATGTGCGTCTATGATCCGGGGAGCTGAAGATATTTTGAGGCTTGAATATTTAATCAGGATTGAGAATGATCTAAAACGCTTGGCCCGGGCAAATATGGGAATTGAGAAGTGGTTAGAGAAGATAGCAGGGTGCTTAGGTTACTTATCAATCGAAGAATCAGATAAGATAATGAACTCAGTATTAAGGAAAGGGGAATTAAAATTATGACTAAAAAATTCAGAAATGCACAATCGTATTATGGCAATACCGCAGAGGCACGAAAAATGCAGCGGTCCAATTTGATACCGGGCGGTAAAGATGAGAGAAGAAAGATCCAGG
>NMQN01000669.1 GCA_003575245.1 Candidatus Atribacteria bacterium 1244-E10-H5-B2
CTGCTAATCTGACAAACCTGCTCACAGGATAAATAACGAAGGTCTCTTAAAAAAGCGGTTCGTTGTTTTAATATGGCCTCACTCCAATTTTTTTGTTCTTCATCAATTTTTTTTCTGGCATCTCTCACCAATTCTTCCCGCTTCTTTTGGGCATCCTTCTTGGCCTGAGTAAGCATCTCATTCCATTTTTCCTGCAGTTCTTCCCTTATCCTGCGCTGTTCTTCCAATTCTTTCTGAGCTTCCTCTTTGGCCGTTTCAGCATCTTGCATCTGACCGGTGATCTGGCTTTCCCTGTCATCCATAATCTTGATAATCCGATTAAATAAAAATCGTTTCAAGAGATAGATCAGGATTAAAAAATTAATAATTTGGGCAATAACGGTAAATGAATCTATAAGCATATTAACCCCCCTACTGAGCTAAAACATAATTCCAAAAAGGATTGGCAAAAATAAGAATGACTGAAATAACTAAACAATAGATAGCCGTCGATTCAACCATCGCCAACCCCACAAACAAGGTTCTGGTAATGGTATTTGCCTCATCCGGCTGTTGAGCAATCGCTCCCAACGCCCGGGCCAAGGCCATCCCTTCTCCTATGGCGGGCCCAATTGAGCCAATCGCAATGGTAAGTCCCGCAGTAATAATGGAAACTGCACCGATAATATCAATACTACTCATCTTCCTTACTCCCTTCTTTTTGATCTATCTGTTCCGGCTTACTTTCTATACGTGTTGCTGAAGCAATATAAACCGTTGCCAGCACGGTAAAGATATAAGCCTGTATTTGACCAATTAATAATCCTAAAACCTGCATAACAATGGGTACAAACAAAGGGGTGATTATAAATAAAACCGCCACTATCAATGTACCGCTCATCATATTCCCAAATAATCTGACCGCCAGGGCCAGAATACGGGAAAAATCTCCGATAATATTAAAAGGCATCATAAATATAGAAGGTTCCAGATAATGTTTAAAATAGCCCCGCATCCCCTTTCTGGCAATTCCAAAAATGGGTATGGCAAAAAAAACGCAAATAGCCAGCGCGCTGGTGGTTGATAATGAACCTGTCGGGGGTTGATAACCGGGTATGATGGTTAGCATACTGGATATTGAAATAAACAAAAACAGGGTACCCAAAAAAGGAATAAAGGGGTCCGGATTCTGCTGAGTAATTTCTTTCACCTGCTGCCGAATGTAGCCAATAATCACTTCCAAAAAATTTTGCCAGCGACCGATTTTAGGCCCAATAGTTAAATTTTTTGTGGCCAGCCAGCTGATAAAAATCAATAGCACCATAACCACCCAGGTAAAAAATATGGTGGCATTGATATGGATGCCATTCCACTGAAATACAATAATTGCATCCGGGCTTATTTCCATTTTTAATTCCCCATCCCCTATTCAAATATTATTGCTTTAACCTTTTTTTCGTTTCCCAATCATTCTGCTTAAAAAAATACGACTAACAATAAAACCGGCCAGCAGGATTAAAATATTTTCCCAATCCCCCTGACGGGCAACATAGATTAATACCAAAAAAACGGCACCGGTTCTTAAAATAAAACTCCCCAGGGTTAATACAATCGGTGAACGAGCTTGATTCATATTTTTAATGGTCAGCCATAAACCACCGAAATAAAATAGTCCTAATCCCAGACCAACCAACAAATATAATAAGCTATAAATGTTAATATTCATTCTTTATTTTCCTCTTCAATTTCTTTTCTTTCTTTCTCTACCCAGTACCAGGCATTCAAGCAGCCAAGAATAATCCCCGCAAAGAGAAAAGTCAAAGTCCAGGAAATAGTGCCCGGCCATCTCCTGTCAGCCCAAATACCAAAAGCAATTCCGATCAAGGTAGGGACCATCACTGACCAGCCGATAACCCCAAACAAGCCCAGACCAAACCAGATACCCTGACCTTTTTTCCTTTGCGCCCTTAATTTTCGTTTCTCTTTTCTCTTGATTTTCTCGATAAAGCTACGCTTTATATCTTTTGAAAGTTCCTTATTATTCATGTGCCTCCAGGTTCAAAAAACTTCTTACAAAATCTGCTTCTAATTTACTCAAAGCGGTTTGGGCATCTTTCTCTCTCTCGTCTGTTTTTATAAATATCTCTTCCACCCTATCTTTTAGTTCCCCCAAATCCTCTCCTTCTATCGCATTCCTGGTCGAAATAATTACCTTTTCTCCATATTTAACCAGGATTCCTTCATCGACTGCCAAAAAAACATCTCCCCCCTCCGGTGTAGTTAACATCAAAATCCCCGGGGTTAAGGAAGTGGTAAAATCAACATGTTTAGGCAGCAGACAAAACCATCCGTTTTCTGCTTCCGCCGTTACTTTTTTTACTTCCCTTTTTAGGAATGTCTTATCCGGTAACAATATCTTCAAATCAATCATTTTTAGTTTCTTCTTTAACTTCTTCTATCGAACCAATCATATAAAGTGATTGCTCGGGATAACTGGCAAATTCATCATTTAAGATTTTCTCGCATCCTTCTAATGATTCGGATAAACTAACCCGACGGCCCTTATTGCCGGTAAACTGTTCTGTGGTGACAAACGGCTGGGTTAAAAACTTTTCCAGGCGCCTGGCACGATTGACCGTTCTCTGGTCTCCCTTTGAT
>NMQN01000779.1 GCA_003575245.1 Candidatus Atribacteria bacterium 1244-E10-H5-B2
CATACTTCGAGGTACTTCTCTTACTTCCTTAAATTGAGGCAACTTGGGACCTAAAAATGCACTAGCAAATACTTTAACAAATGAGGCTAAAGTTAAAATACTAACTGTCATAGCTGCTATAGATAAAAGCGGATTGAATCTATATACAGTTTCATAAATTAAAAGTTTGGAGGCGAAGCCGTTAAAGGGAGGAAGCCCGGCAATAGCTGCAGCTCCAATAATAAAAAAGATAGTGGTATATTTCATATAGTGGGCTAAACCACCCATCTTATTAAGATCTCTAGTCCCTGTCCTATAGAATAAAGCGCCGGCAGTTAAAAACAATAGGCCTTTATATAAAGAATAATTTATAATATGAAATATGCCACCTTCCATCGCTTTAATACCATAACTATTCAAGGCATTAGGATTTGCTAAAACGGCTACTCCTACTCCTACTCCTAAAAGTATATAACCAATCTGGGAAACTGAATGATAAGCCATAAGTCTTTTTATATCTTTCTGTATAACCGCCATAGTTACTCCAACAAACATTGACAAAAGGCCAAGGATTATAATTATCCAACCTATGGTTAAAGTATTCATAGTAATATTATATAAAGAAAAAACTATTCTAAATAAAGCATATAGACAAACTTGACTTGCTACTATTAACATCATAGTAATGGGTGCTGGAGCTTCTCCGTAGGCGTCAGGTACCCACGTATGCATAGGGACCGCCCCTGCCTTCATAGCAAAGACTGGTATTAAAATGCCTAAAGCAATCTTATCTAATTTAGAGTATTCAATCCCCCTGGCTATAGCTGCAAGATTAAGAGTACCATACTGCCCGTAAAATATTCCTGCAGCAAATAAAACCACAAGAGCAGATATTGAACTAACCACCATAAATTTAAAACCCGCTTCTACCGGTTCACCATAATCAACTCCTCTAAAAGAAATCAGGACAACGGAAGCAATACAATGAATTTCTAAAAAGACAAAGAAATTAAACATATCACCGGTAAACACCATTCCAAACATACCCACAGCTAAAAGCAATAATAGAGAATAATATTTATCAAGTCCACTATGCTGCTTCATAAAACCCAAAGAATAAACTGCCCCCAAAAAAGAAATAACTGCAATGATCAAGCCCATAAATATTCCCATCGCATCTATCTGAAACATAATCCTGATGGGAAATTTTAACCCTGAAGGTAAAGTCAAAGAAGGAGATGTTGCACCAAAGACATAAACTTGGGGACCAACTGTTAGTATTTTAACCGCTAATGCAATGGTTAAAATTAAACTTACACTTAAAGCAAGGATTGTAAGAATTCCCGTAGCTTTTTTATTTATCCGACCGATAAGCGGAACTAAAAAAGCGGCCAATAGAGGTATAGCTATTATTAATATGGGAATATGGTTCGATAGATCCATCCTTTCAACCTCCTTACCTGGACTGTATCTAAGGTAAGTTACCTATCTCGTTTTTTGTATATCTGCCAAATAGTTGATATTGTTACTACTACAAAAGAACCAATAAAATATATAGCTATTATTAATATCACAATCAGAAAAGTATCCATTAGTTTTTGCTCTTTTCATTTTTCTCTACTCCCCTTTAAAAAATAAGGACGAAAGAAGGGGAGCAGGAGACGGCTTGCCGGACCGCCGGGATTCAATTCTTTTTATTTAAAATCTAATCACCTTTTTTAAATAGCTTTTAAAGCCTGGCAAATATCACACAATATATCTAAACGTTTTTGCCTTGTAATAACTTCAGATTCTCTAAGGCCATAGTTATAAAAATTATCTAAAGCAGGCTTAGCGATTTTATAAATTTCATCAAGTATATTTAAACGCCTGGTTATTTCATTCAGATTAAGTTTATTTCCTCCACCATTTTTTATTTTGTCCTTAACCTTACGCATAAATGATTACCCCCCTAACTTTTAAATAGGCCTGCCCTCCGGGAAGATATGACAAAACCCAGAGAGCAGGACAAACGGCAATCCGGGGGGTTGGTAGTCTATGAGATAGTCTAATTGAAACAGGGGAAATTATTACAAAAAGCCCTAATTCAATATCGCAACCTCTCCTAATTAACCCGGACCACCGAGTTATTTTAATTGAATCCTTTTTTTATATCTTCTTTCAGTTCTTTTCCTGACTGATAAGCGTTAAAGGCTATCGCCCCGAGAATCAATATTGGAATCAAAATCAACCACATAGATTTAATCACCCCCTTTCTTTGTATATTTTGACTAAAAAAATATATAAAATTATGTAGGATCTGAAAATCGATTTCCCTTTTTCCCTCTTTTTTCTGTATGATTGCACAATTTCATCTTTACCTCTTTACCCTCTTTATCGCATAAAGAACCGATCCGATAACAAGAATTATTATCGCTACTAATTTTATGAGACAATGTATATTTTCAATAAGCACCGTTATTCTCCTCTCAAAATCTCGAGCAACTGTTTCCTACCCCCTCCTGCTCTTATCTATAAACTGTTCAGCTTTTTCAATTACATTATTCCATTTCTCTTCTGAAATTTTTGAATCCTCTTTTATCCTTACTCCCTTAGCCTGCCCTTTAATTATCTCCATTATCTTTTTTATATCTACCCCATCATCTAACTTAATTA
>NMQN01000224.1 GCA_003575245.1 Candidatus Atribacteria bacterium 1244-E10-H5-B2
CATTGCCTTTTGTGAGTGATGTTGCTAACCACGCGACTTGCCCCGACCCGCTATCAAATAAGCGAATTTCAAATTTAACATTAGGTTTGGAAATATAATACCCTCCGTATTCTTGTGTATAACTTCGATAATAAAGGGAGTTTCCATATAATGATGCACTGCCTCGTGATGAGGAACTTTTAGGGACATAGGTCTGTGAAGTCCAATAATCTTTCAGCCCTGCTACCAAAATGCCGTCTATCTTATCTTGTTCTAAAATTTTTAATAGCTCTTGCTCACTATAATCTTTTACTGGTGGAATCCTCTGCATGCTGGAAATTGCATTTACACCTGACAAATTAAACTTCGCAATAAAAGCCTCCTCGGTTTGTTTCCTCAGATCTATATCCGAGAACGGAGCAACGACTAGAATTTTCCCAAATTTTATTTGGAATAATTCTGGATTTCTAATCGTGGTTAGAGTTGTTTTTGCACAACCTACTAAAAACATAGCGAATATTAAAAATGCAATTATTAGAAAATATTTCTTTTTCATTTTCTTATCCTCCTTAAATTTTTATTAGAATAGCTTGGTTAAATTAAGATTAATTTTAGATAATTATTGTTCCTTACCTTATGTGCTCAATTAATTAGGCACAATATTATTTATTTTCATCTTATTGTATTATTCGTAGTAACAATTCATTTAATTCTTTTTTTATTAATAAATCAAATCAAATAACTTATTCGCTAAATCAATATCTAATTCTTTAAGAATTTTGTATTCATTTAAAGCTGAACTTTTATCTCTAATCATTAAATAAATAATGCCCAAATTATAGTGCGCATTAACGTGTTCGGGATCAATGCGAATCGCCTGTTTATTGGCTTCTATTGCTTTAGTATAGTAGCCTAATTCACCATAAATAATGCCCAAATTATAGTGCGGACTAATACAATTTGGATTGATATGGATTGCCTGTTTATATGCTTCTATTGCTTTAGTATAGTAGCCTAATTCATCAAAAGAATTACCCAAATTATTGTAGGCATCAACATAATCGGGATTAATACGGATTGCTTGTTTATATGCCTCTATTGCTTTGGTATAAACTCCAAGTATTTCATAGCAGAATCCAATTTTAAAATATGCCCAGGCTTTTAATGATGATATATCTGTTTTAATTGCTATCTCCAAATAAGGTAATGCCTTCTCATACTCTCTCTTATCTATAAAATATAACGCTTTATTAACAGCTTCATAAGCATAGTCGGAATCTTTTTTGCTTTTTTCTTCCTGCCTAAATAATTCTTCAGTAGTAAATGTTCTCTCTTCTTCAATTAAATTAAGTTTTGCTATCCTTTCGCTGGGAATTGCAAAATTTAAGCTCTGCCCTTCTACTATTTGAAAAGTAGCTATTCCGATAACTTCTCCCTTCATATCTAATACTGGGCTACCACTTGAGCCAGGTGATATGGGGGCGGTGATTTGGATAAGCTTACCATAACCGGGAACTTCTCTTATTGCAGAGATAATCCCATCACTAACTGTTTTTTCTAATCCTAATGGACTACCATACACTAATATTCTTTCTCCTACTTCTGGAACAGTCGCGCTTAAAGATAGAGGGTGAACATATTTAGAGGGAATATTTACTGAAAGACGGATAATATCACTTTGCTCATCCTCTGCTACAATATAGGTGATGGGATAAGTTTTACCACCTGAGGTCTTTACCTCGGCAGAGCTTGCCCCTTTAAGCACGTGGTAATTAGTGATAATATTACCATTTTGGCTTATAAAAAAACCACTACCCAGTTTTAAAAATTCCCCTTTATCATTATAAGTAAAAATAATAACAGTGGAGGGCTCGATTCTTTTTATAATAGAAGGCAAATTTTCAGTTAATTTTTCTATTTGTTTAGGCAAGGAAGGCAAAACAGGCTTACTTGTAGGCACTTGAATTGTTTTACCCTCTTTGACATTTTCCAAAAGTTCCAGAGAAAAACCATTTTTATAGACTTCTTTGGCGTAATACTCCTGTTCTTCTTCTGGTAAATTCTGCAATAAATCGATAAATTCTTCTTCGTGTTGGTCGAGCTCTTCAAGAGAAGAAAGATAGAAACTAAATATGGAAGGAAATTTATCTTTGATGTAATCTTTTACATAAAACGATTGAGAACAAATATTTAAATAAAAAAAACATATTATTGCAATCAAAATTAATAAATATCTTATATTCTTTTTCATAATTAATTCCTCCTAATCATTTATTTCCGATTACTAGAATTGTGACAGGGAGCGGTTCTTTGTCACGCTTCAATCCTTCCGGATTTAATCCACTCTTTTATTATCTCTCTCCTCTTTTCCCCTAAGACGATCTCGAGCATTTTTGATGTTTTTCCTTTAATTCTCTCCTTATTAAACTTTTCTTTCCAAAACTCCGGCAGTCTGTTTTCTGTTTCTATTTTTATCTCTTCCTGTTGTGAAGGATCAAGCGAATCATAAATTTGCTCTATCTTTTTAATCTCTTTCCGCCTCTTTATATTTTCCTCTTCTTGTCGCTTTATTTTAATATATTCTATTTTTTCCTCTTCTTCTTTCTGTTGTTCCTCTCTTTTCTCCCTCAAATATTCCTCCGGGACTCGCGC
>NMQN01000222.1 GCA_003575245.1 Candidatus Atribacteria bacterium 1244-E10-H5-B2
AGCCGTATTTGATAACATTCTTAAAATCACGGGTTACATAATAAGTTTTGATTAAATGGGTAAAATTATGCAGGTTATCCGGATGCTCTTCATATTCCTTTTGGAGCATCGGCAAACTGCGTGCCATCTTATTATCTAATAGTTTTTCGCCTTTTTCCCCCTGAAAAATATATCCGTAATGATTAAAGATTATATGGGGGGCGAAAAGATAAGGTGCTTTTAGGATAGGTTTGTTATGGACTGCATGTTCAAAATGAAATCCCTTCTCATTTTTGAATATTCTTGGCTGTAGCATCTCCGAATATTGTTTTAGGTTCCTCATCGGCATCCACCTGCATAAGTTTATCCCCGGTAGCCTTTCCGATCCCATAATTGCGGGCCTTGCTGAAATCCCAGGGGATAAATTCTTTGATATACACCTTTTCGGTAAATTTTCTGGCAATATTTACCGTTCTATCTGTGGATCCGGTATCTAATATAATCAGTTCGGTAAGTGGTTTTAGCGTTTTGTCGTCTTTCATCTGAATAATAGGTAAAAAAGAGTCTAAACATCTCTGCAAATTAGACTCTTCATTCTTGACTATCATGCATATCGATAACTTCGGTTTATTCAAATTAATCCTCCTTGGGTATTTTTACCCTAATTATTAGAATTTTTTCTGGGTTAAAATTTTGTAAATTAGGTTGAATGTCATCGATGTTTCGGTACATTACACCACTAACATGCCAGCAATTATCTTTTTTCCATATAGCCAAATAAATTTCATCAGCATTTAATGGTTCTACTATCTCTCCGTTGACAGAATATATTTTGCTCAATTATCTCTCCTTTAAACAGCTTATAGGATTGACGCCCCAGTTTCCTTTTATATCCGGTTTATAATAACCCCTTTATTTCGCTAATATCTTTTATTTCCATATCATTTATTTCTTTCTTTTTTTGTTTTTTAGGATCATAACTGGGAATACTACTCATCAGCATCGCCAAGTTAGTATATGAGTAATTCCATAAGATATCCCTCATGGACATCCGGGGAAAATAATGCATCAGTCCGCCAATTATTCGCCAGGGGTTGTTGCCTCCTTCTTGGTCCTCAGAAGATTCATCCCCTTTATCGAAACTAAAGACGCCAAAAAAGGGTTTACATCCATTTGTTGAATCACTACCGTCATTAGCTTAAACCCCTCCTTCGCAGTTAAATTTTCATTCAGAAATTTAATTAAATTATTTGACGGCTCTTTTTCGCTATTAACAATCCCATAGGCAATCATTTTAATCAATTTATCTTTATTCTCGATTATATTCTTTGCCCCCAGATCTAGGAGATTAATTTCCTTCCCCTCTCTTTTCATCGCCCCCACCAATTCATCAGTATCTAAATCTAATAGAATTTTGCTAATTTTTAATAGGGTCCCCATCTTGATAGGATAGATAACGAATTTTCTTTTAGAGGGGATCAAATTAAGCTCATGAAGTATATTTTTATTCTGGACGATAATTGTAAAATCAACCCCCTTTTCGAGGATGGAATCTACGGCATCCCGGCGGATCTGATTATTTTTATTTTCACTTGGGGCCCCGAGTTTATCCTTAATTTCTTTTTTTTTATTCTTTTTCGGCATATTTCCCCCTTTTTAAATTAGTTAGTAGATAGATAACTTATTTTAATTTACAAGGAATAGTATCGATAGTCTTCCCGCTATCATCCATAATATAAACTTCATTATCAGTAAATATAGTTTCTGTATCTCCATTTTTGTAATATATATCTAATTGTGTTATTATTTTGTGTAATGCTTCTGGATATGTATTTATATAATCAGGAATCCCCGATATTTTCCCTTGGTAAGGGGTCATTGTTTTCCCCTTTAACCATTTTGGCTCATCTATACGACCATAATTAATTTCTTTAATATCATCCAGCAATCTCCAAGTAATTGCCTTTAAAATACGTTGTGTTCTTAATTTTAAAATCATATCTATCTATCTCCTTTCTTCTATCTGTCTACCTACTAACTAATCTTTCATTGATTTGATTTATTTTTAAATTTATTACCCGCCCTAATATATTTCTATATAGAGCGGGTAATAAATGACTCTTATAGGATCGTCATCTTAATTGGAGCACCAGTGGCCGGTAGTAACACATCAGCGGTGAATGTAATCTGTCCTGATTCGGTCTTAGCAAACCTCAATTCACCACCAGCATAAAGAGAAGCTCTGGCTATTTGGAACTTTAATTGTTTTTCATTTATCTTTTTTGACGTAAGCTCAAAAGCCCTTTCGCTTATTACTATTGCTGTGGTAGGAGCATTCCAGATAGATGCACCACTTGCAGAGCCTCCAAAAGCGTCTATCATTATGCTGGTTCCCATATCCCTTGTGGCGAATTCTATAGTCTTCTTGCCTCCGGTAATTATCTGTATATCAGGATATTCAGTTTCCTCGCAGAATAGATCGGCCACCGAGGGCGCATTAAGCACAATATGCGCACTGTCGGGGACTATGTGCTGCACAGTAACAAGAGTAGTAAGAGACGGTCCTATAAGAGTCATTTATTACCCGCTCTATATAGAAATATATTAGGGCGGGTAATAAATTTAAAAATAAATCAAATCAATGAAAGA
>NMQN01000437.1 GCA_003575245.1 Candidatus Atribacteria bacterium 1244-E10-H5-B2
AATTAAACCTCCTACCCAAATACTTATAAACAGAGAAAAAATAACCCGTTTTGTCCATATAGCCAAAGCAATTGCAACAAGTGGTGGAATAATCGACCAAAATCCAAACATTTTTTTCCTCCTTTTAAATATCTTTAATAATACTAAAAAATTAATTAGATATTTTATTTGATATACTATTTTTTATAAAATAAACCACCCCTTTTTTTATATAAATATTTTACGTGCTTTTAAGAGATTTTTTTATCTTTCCATCACCTACCTTTTCTTTCTTCCTTATTTCTTCTAAATAATCGCAATATCAAGTTTCGGTAAAAATATTTTACTTTATATCCATCCTCTGGCTTTCATTGCCTTACTTATTTTAATTAGAGCATTAACCCAGGCTGCATTTCTAAAAGAGGTGTTCTTTTCTCTTGCTGTTGCAACGGTTTCTTTATAGGCCTTTAAAATTCTCTCTTTAAGCTTCTTATTAACCGTTTCTAAATCCCAGTATGTATCGGTTAACCCTTGGGTACGTTCAAAACTACATACAATAGCGCCACCACAGTTGGCTAATACATCGGGCATAATTGTAACTCCTTTACCTTCGAGTATCTTTTCAGCCCCTAGTGTAGTTGGTCCATTTGCCCCTTCAATAATTAATTTTGCTTTAACTTTATCTGCATTTTTATCAGTAATGACACTCTGTACAGCAGCAGGTATTAAAATATCACAATTCGTCTCTAACAACTCTTCATTGGTTATTGATACTGTTCCTGGAAAGTCTACAACAAACCCAGAATCTTTTACATGTTTCACAAGTTTCTCTACATCAAGACCTTCTTTTCCATATATTCCACCTTTAATATCACTTACTGCTATAACTTTAAAACCTTCATTATAAAGTAACCTTGTAATAGTACGTCCTACATCTCCAAATCCCTGAACGGCTACTGATATTCCCTTTTTCTTAGGTAATTCTAAATCTTTAATTGCTTCCTTAGTAACAAAAAATGCACCTGTTCCAGTTGCCTCCATACTACCCAACGTACCGTTAACCTCAGCTGGCTTGTCGTTAATGGCAGCCGGGCTATGGAATCCAGATATTTCTTCATACTCGTCAAGCATCCAGGCCTGTGTCTTCGCACTAGTCCCAATATCTGCACCTGGCACATCAACCCAGGCTCCTTTCATTGGTAATTTACGTATAAAAGAACGAACAAGGCGTTCTAATTCCCATTCACTTAACTCGGAAGGATCAACTCTTACACCGCCTTTCCCTCCGCCCGCAGGAATACCAGCAACGGCATGTTTGATAGTCATCCAAAATCCTAAGGCTTTTACTGTATTTAAATCTAAATTAGGTACAAATCTTGTCCCATCTTTAATTTCTCCTAAGGCATCATTATAATGTACTCTAAAAGCATTAAATATCCTGAATTCACCATCATCCATTTTCATAGGAATAGTAAATTCAAAAATACGTTTAGGTTGACTAAGAATTTTAATTGCATTGGGTTCCAAGCCTGCAATCTCCCCCGCAACGCGTAAGGTGTTTAAAGCCGTTCCAAATGGATCATTCTTCATTATTTTATTTCTCCTTTTATTGTTTATTTAATTAGTTTATTTAGGGTCCGAAAGAATTAAATCAGAAGGACCCTTCTTAGATAATTTTAATTGAGGAGCGTGCCTTTCCATAATCTCTTGAAAAATGGCTGCTTCTTTAACTTTCTCTCTCATAAATTCTGCGTGCCAACTTTCTTTTACCCAGGGTTTGTAAATATCAGCCTGACAAGTTCCTGGTTCAATCTTAAAGTAACAAGGTGAGGCGACTCTGGCGACTTCTGGAGCTTCGTAGATTCTAAACATCCCCCCCTCTGCGTCTGTAATAAACATATAAATATCAATTGGAATATTAATTGCTTTTCGTATCCCTGCTAAAATTGGAAGAGAAACGTCTGATGTAGGATTAATCGAATTAGCACCCATTTTTTCAATGATTTTGGCTCCAGCAGCACTACAGTATCCACCAAAGGCAGACCATTTAAAAACTACATCCTTGGGTATAAAACCTTCTTCACGCATGCGAGTCACAATAGAAAGTATCCCTTCATCCAAAACTAAAAATCCTCTTAACCCAGCCTCGATATTTCTCATCATATCTGCCAGCCAATAGGAAATATTATCCGAACCCCTTAGTCTAAATCCCACCATAGCACCTTCAGAAAAAGCTGCGGCCTTTGCCCCTACATCCCAACCTTTACGTGGACCCATGGTAGTTATAACCTCTATTTTTTCATCTTTTCCCATTTGAGCCATAGCTTTCAGCTCACTAAAATCGCTTAAAGTTGAGCCTGACACAGTTATTATGGTCCTATGAATAGTCACATTCCTTTTTCTTGCTTCATCAATCATTGCTTCCATAGTTGATGGACGCTCAACTCCTGAAATTTCTATTCTCCATTGTGCACCATCTGGGAAAATTTTTGTGGAAGAAGGGAGATCATTAAGATCTCTCCCGGGAATCCCCATCCCTTCCATAAATTCTCTAATTTCTTTCATTGTTTTGGTCATTTTATTTTCTCCTTTAAAAATTTATTCAAACTCTTTCAACATCTTATAAAACTCTTCTTCTTTACCTT
>NMQN01000667.1 GCA_003575245.1 Candidatus Atribacteria bacterium 1244-E10-H5-B2
TAACCCGCTCAATTGCTTAGCAGGCAACCACCTTCGGCCACTCGGTCATCTCTCCATTTAAAAGTATAACATAATAATTTTTTTCAGGCAAGAAAAACCGATAAATCCGTATCTCGCAAAGAAAATTGGAGCCAGAAGTCAAAATTCAGAATAAAATTCGTATTGCGCATCGAGCAAAGAGAAAAAAAGACCCAGGGGAAAAATAAAATAAAAAAACAAAAATTATGACCATTCTTTTCTTTTTCTTCACGCGATACGATATACGATATACTCGATACTAATAATATCCTGACTTGCGGGAAACAAGAAAATATATTAGAATATGCAAAGTAAAAATAGATTAGTCGTTAGTGAACAGTCATTAGTACTTAGTTAGCCAGTTAATTGGTTTGTTGGTTAATTAGTTTAGTATTAATTCTCCAATGTACTCATTCCTCAACCAGCTAACCAGGTAACCAACTAACCAGCTAACTATTCCTCTTCACGCAATACTCGATACTCGATACGAATATAATTCCAACCCAGAATGAAGGAGAAACTGAAAAAGTGAAGCAATATCAATATGAGGTAATTGTAGTAGGTGCTGGCCATGCCGGCTGTGAGGCCGCTCTGGCCGCTGCCAGAATGGGGGTAAAAACACTCCTCGTTACTTCCAATATAGACAATGTTGCTCTTATGCCCTGCAATCCTTCTATAGGAGGTCCGGGCAAAGGACATGTAGCCCGAGAAATCGATGCTTTAGGCGGTGAAATGGCTAAAAATACTGATAAAGCCACTATTCATATAAGGATGTTAAACACCAGTAAAGGTCCGGCAATGTGGGCTTTGCGGGCACAGATAGATAAAAGATTATACACCCAGGAAATGATACGCACTCTCCAAATCCAAAAAAATTTAGATTTAAAACAGGAGATGGTAACAAAATTAATAGTAAATAATTATCGGGTAGAAGGGGTAATGGTTAAAAGCGGTTTGGAATTTTCTTCTCCCACAGTAATTTTAACTAACGGAACATTTCTAAATGGCAAAATTTATATTGGAAAAACTACCTATTCAGCGGGAAGGGCCGGCGAACTTGCCTCGATTGGTCTTGCAGAAAATCTTAAAGAGTTGGGTTTTAAAATGGGAAGATTAAATACCTGCACCCCTCCTCGGATAGATAGAAGAACGGTAGATTTCCCCAAGATGAAAGAACAGAAGAGTGCAGATATTCCTTTGTCTTTTTCTTTTGAAAATAAAGGGGAAATATATAAGTATTTTTCGGTATTTCTGACCCGAACCAATCAGAAAACCCATCAGATAATCCAAGATAATATCCATAGAGTACCCCTGTCTAATGGCACTATCCAAAGTGCAGCTATCAGATATTGTCCCTCTGTAGAAGATAAGATAATTAGGTTCCCCGAAAAAGAATCTCATCAGATATTTTTAGAACCAGAGGGATATAATACTGAAGAAATATATTTACAGGGATTTTTTACCAGTCTTCCTGCTGATGCCCAGCAGGAAGCCTTGCACACTATTGTAGGATTGGAAAATTGTAAGATTATCCGCTATGGATATGCTATTGAATATGACATTATATATCCTAATCAATTAAAATACTCTTTAGAAACTAAAGCAATTAAAGGACTATTTTTAGCCGGACAGGTTAATGGAACCTCGGGATATGAAGAGGCAGCTGAACAAGGATTGCTGGCGGGCATAAATGCAGTACAGCTGACACGCGGTAAGGAGCTCTTAATTCTGGACCGTTCAGAAGCTTATATTGCCGTAGAGATAGATGATTTAGTTACAAAAAGTGTAACTGAGCCCTATCGTTTAAGAACCGGACTGGCTGAATATAGACTTTTATTAAGACAGGATAATGCAGATTTAAGACTTACTCCTTATGGATATAAGATGGGGTTAATCTCAGAACAAAGATACAAAAAACTTCTGAAGAAAAAAACACTGGTTGAAAAGGAAAGGGAAAGATTGAAGGAAGTAATTATTCATGCTACCCAAAAGGTAAATGAATTACTAAATAAATTGGGGACTACCCCTCTATCTGAGGCAGTTACTTTGGCTACTTTACTGACCAGACCTGAGGTAACTTACAATCAAACTGCTTCTATCGATCCTAATAGACCAGAATTGCCTGCCGAGGTAACCGAGCAAGTTGAAATTCAAATAAAATATGCAGGATATATTAAGCGACAAGAGATTCAGGTAAAAAGATTTAAGAAGTTAGAGAACTATAGAATACCTAAAGATATCGATTATTTTAATATGCATGGTATATCCCATGAAGGTAAGGAAAGATTTTCAGAAGTGCAGCCAATTTCTTTGGGCCAGGCTAAAAGAATCCCCGGAATAACCCCTTCAGACATCGCCGCCTTGATGATAAATATTGAAAAGATAAAAAGGGTTAAGAGAGTATAAATAATATTAAATAAGATTAAATTCTCCTTTTGCCTCTGTTCCATAATTAATTACATCGGTTATAGGGCATTTTTCTTCCACTAATTTATGTAACTTACGAACCTTTTCTTCTGGAGCTCCTGTTTTTATTTGAACTTCATATCTAATTTGTTTAAATCCTCTCCTTTCTCTTCCCTGTTCATCCACCCAACCTCCGGT
>NMQN01000706.1 GCA_003575245.1 Candidatus Atribacteria bacterium 1244-E10-H5-B2
TCCATTCCCACTACAGACCATATTGCTTCCGGCTCTGCCTCATATGTTCTCCCTTCAGACCAACTCTCAGGATCTTCTCTCCCCATCTCCTGCATAAGATGAGAATAATAATCCACCAGATAATAATCTTCAGCATGTATTGCACACACCAGGTTTAATTTTTTCATTAATCTGAAGGCTTTATCCATATCGGGGACGGACATCCTGGGATAGAATTCCATTCCGGAAATGGTATAAAATTTTACGCCAACAATGCCTCTATTTTTTAATTCTTTTAAACTTTTCTTATATTCTCCTGATTCTACTTGCTGGGGAGTTACCCCTCCCCAGAAAGCAAAATCTACATAGGCTTTTGGTTTAACTATATCCAATTTGTAATTAAAGTTTGGGCCTGAAGTAACCGGAGGAATGGAAGTGCAGGGCATATCGATAATTGTGGTAATACCGCCAGCCGCTGCACTCCTGGTTCCGGTTTCAAAATCTTCTCTCTCGGTAAATCCGGGATCATCAAAATGAACATGAGGGTCGATAAAGCCAGGAAATACTATATTCCCTTTTACATCAATTTCTTTCTCCACAGGAAGTAATGCCTCATCTCCTGGTACAATATCTTTTATCTTCCCCTTTTCAATATATATGGTTACCATTTTCAATTGATCATTTTCTATAATCCGGGCATTTTTAATCCTTAACACCTAATCTCCTTTTTCTTCCGGTTAGGATCAATCAGATTTTTATATTTCTATCTCATCAACAAAGCCATAATTGCTTTCTGGGCATGAAGTCTGTTTTCGGCTTCATCGAAGACAACTGAATTAGGTCCATCGATAACTGAATCGGTTACTTCATAGCCTCTATCACAAGGTAGACAATGCATATAAATAGCTTCCGGTTTAGCTAATTTTAATTTCCGGTCATCACATATCCAATCTTTATTTTTATCAAAGAGAGCTTTCATCTGGTCTATCTTTATTTCAGAAGTGTGCGGTGGAACACATGCTAAGCTGCCCCAAGATTTAGGATATAGCACGTCTGCATCTTTGAAAGCATCTTCCATAGAACCGGTTTCTTCAAATGATCCTCCATATTTTTTACTATTTTCTTTAATAGCATCTATCATCATAGGATCAAGCTGGAAACCGTCCGGACGTGCCAGGGTAATATTCATACCGAACCTGCTGGCTGTGGCCATTAAACATTGGGGAACTGCAACTGGTTTTTCCACACTTGGTGAATAAGCCCAGCTTACTACCAATTTTTTATTGCGTAGGTCACCTAATTTTTCTTTCATGGTAAGGACATCAGCCATCGATTGACAGGGGTGATATATATCGTCTTCCATATTAATTACCGGTATATCTGCCCATTTAGCAAATTCGCGTAGATATTTATTACCATTACCGTATTTCCAACCGGTTGGTTTTCCATACATTCTTATGGCAATACCATCACCCATTCTGGCCAATACCCGTGCAACATCAGATACCCTTTCTGTGGAATAGGCTTTCTCTTCACCTTCGGTAGCAGGGGTGTAAATCTTTTCGGAATCCAAATAATTGGCATGTCCGCCTAATTGGGTCATCCCGGCTTCAAAACTGTTACGGGTCCGTAAAGATTTATTGTAGAAGATAATAAATAAGGTTTTACGGAGAAGTAATGGGTGCTGCCGACCAGATGCAGTGTCAGCTTTTAAAACAGCAGCTAACTCCAGCATAGATTCTAATTCTTCCCTGGTAAATTCCAGTGTACTTATAAAGTCTCGACCTTTTAATGATTTTGTTTGCATTTTGTAACCTCCTAATTAAATAATAATTTTTTTAAATATTTTACTTTGCAATTCTATGATTTTTATAATTATTTCTACTTTATCCCTCCTTCTCTAATAATATGTGATAAAAAATCACACACACTCTAACTATTATCTTTTAGATTTATGTTAATATTATATCAAAAAATTAAAGTGAAAAAAACTAGTCATCCTTATCTCCCGAATAGAAAATTGCTGCTAAATTAAAATATAATAATTGCTTTTTTAAAATCAAAACTATTTGGCTTTAAAAAGACTAATGCTTATCCCGAATTAACTCGAAGGAAAGACAGTGGGGGCCTGAGCCACCCATTAGAAATTGACTCAAAGGAGGATCAAAAACTTCCAGTCCTAAAGCTCTAAGTTTTTCGTTTCCGAGCTTATTTTCCTTAAAGGAGAGCACTTTTTCATCTCCTAAAGCTAAAAGATTTATTGTTCCTGCGAACACAGCGTCCCCGGGAATAGTTATAATTTCATATTTTTCCTGCCTTAAATATTTTAAGAAAACATCTGGCAAAGCCTCGGGACATAACATAACTGTTTTGGGGGCAACTACTGAAAATATTATATCCAGGTGATTCCATTTTGCTTCAAACTGAATAGGGATAATCTTAATATCAAAAGGTTCAAGTATTTTTTCTGCTTCCTTTATCCCCTCCATTGTACTGCGATTTCCTATTCCTATCACCAGGGTATGTTCATCTAGATACCAGCAATCACCACCTTCTAACGAACCATGCATCACTCTCCCTACCCTAGGTACTTTTAACTGTTCAAGGGTTTCGATTGCTAATTCGGTATCACCTTCATTATCAGAATAACGAAAATTACCGATTAATACACCTTTAGCTGTATTGACTCCAAAATCTCTGGTTGCTACCTGGTCAGGATGCCCGGGCTGGGCAATTTGCCATTTTTTTTCTATCCCTAATTGTCGGAATACTTCTGAAAATTCCTTATGTTGTTTAATTGCATCTTCCCTTGAAACCCTAAATCCTTCCTTTATATGTTGGGAAGCAACATCGCTAAAGTCACAAATTTCATAATAGGTTGGTTTACAGAGCAGCACTGAGCGCAACCGCCCATGTGAATTAAAAACCATAATCATTTTCCTTCCTTTAATATTACCAATTATTAAAAGATAATTTGATCTTATATTTATATCATTTTCCCATCCTTTGCAAAACTCCAGTTGATAGCAGGATTTAAAAACTAAATGGAGTAATTACGGAAATAATGATAAGATCTTTGTCTCCAATGCTGGATATTTTATGGGGAATACTTGCAATGTAGTAGATACTATCACCCTCTTCCAGGGTAAAAAATTTATCCCCAATTTGAATTTTCATCTTTCCTTCTATTACCAGAGTACATTCCTCACCCTCATGAGGAAGAGGTTTGCTACAAGTACTAGCCCCTAATTCTATCCGAGTTCTAATCATCTCAATTTGATGACTAACATCAGGGGAGAGCAATTCATAGGTCAAATGCGATTTGGGGAATTGTAGAGTTCTACGCTCATTTTTTCTTACTATTGCGCTTTGTTTTTTGTCATCAATTAAGAAATAAAATATGGGTACATTCAAAGCCCTGGATATTTCTCTTAAAGCCATAATCGATGGTGAAGCCATTCCACGCTCCACTTGACTTAAATAACTGGGAGTTTTGCCTATCTTTTTAGCAAAAGCAGTAAGGTTTATGCCCTTAGAAATACGCAATTTGCGAATTCTATTTCCCAACCTTTCATTCTCAATCATCATTTAAATATCATCCTCTTTTTCCAATGGAATATCGTCTACCTGCCAGACCAATAATTCTGGCTCCAATTTTAATTAAATCTTTTCCAAGGTTACCTATTTTTGTTAAAATATACTTAATTATTGTAATTATATTAAAACACATTTAAAATTATTTTACAAGAATATTTCTAAAATATTTCAAAAATATATAAGATAAATTTTGAAGCTAAAGAAAGCAAAATTTAGTTTAATTATTATGCTTAAGAAAGAATTTAACAATAATAGAGGTTGGTTTACAGAGCAGCACTGAGCGTAACCGCCCATGGGAATTAAGAACCATAATCATTTTCCTTTCGAATTATTAAATGTTTCTATTTGCTCTTTTAAAGATTCGGAATCGGTAAAAAGGATAGAGTTGATGTCGATTTTTTGAGCAGAAAGAACATTCTCTTCGGAATCATCTACAAAGACTGTGTTTTCGGGCTTAATCCCTTCCTTCTTTAAAATATATCGGTAAAAATCCGGATCTGGTTTGGATATACCCATTAAGTTAGAGGCATAAACCTCATCAAAGATATCGTAATCACCTTGATTTAAAAGATAGTAATAATGCGAATCAATAGTATTAGTACCACAAACAACTCTTGAATCACTTTTAAGCTGTTCTATTATATCCTTTGTCTCCTGAATTGTTCCCGGGTTAAAAAATTTACTAAATAATTCCTCTTTTATTTTCTTACCATATCTTAAAGAAAATCTTACCCAAAATTCATTACTGTTGATTTTTCCGTTCAAAAGTTTTCTAAAATTTTCACCAGTATAAACAAAAAATTTTTCTTCAGTAATTCCCAGATAATCGCTTATTGCGTGGGTATCATTAAAGTTGCAGGTCAGAACACCCCCCATATCAAAAATATAAAGTTTCTTCATAA
Organism: Candidatus Atribacteria bacterium 1244-E10-H5-B2; assembly: GCA_003575245.1. The sequence goes on from NMQN01000706.1 coordinate 4,479, forward strand.
TTATTTTTATTATCCTTTCCTTGATGAATATAGGGCGGCACCGCCCAAGAAATATTTAGATAGTTTAAAAAATACAATCAATATCGGAATACTCGCTATGGCAGCTACTGCCATCATTGCCCCTTCATCAGTATGTTTTTCACCCATAAATTTAACAATATACAAAGGTATGGTCTTCATCTCTTCACTCTGCACCACCAGCAATGGCCAAAGCAGATTATCCCACTGAGCTTTAAAGGTAAGAATGGCCAAAGTTGCCAAAGCCGGGATACTGTTTGGTAAAATGATTGTTCTGAAAATCATCAATTCACTCGCCCCATCTATTCTGGCTGCATCTAATATTTCATCAGGGAAAGTAATAAAATATTGTCTCATTAAAAAAACACCAAATGCAGTTACCAAAAAAGGAGCTATCAATCCGGCATACGAATCCTGAAGTCCTAATTTAGTAGTTACCAGATAAAGGGGAATCATTATGGCCTCAAAAGGTATCATCATTGTTGCCATAATTATCATAAAGACCAGAGTCCTACCTTTGAAATAATATTTGGCCAAACCAAATCCTGCCAGAGCTGAAAGCATCACTGTAGTAGCAGATACAACTGAAGCTACTATTAATGAGTTAAAAATATTTCTGATATAGATAAAGCTTCCATCATTGCCTTTTATACCCTGCCAATAATTCTGCCAATACAAGCCTTTCGGAATCCAACGATAAGGCATTTTTAAGATATCATTTGCCGGCATTACTGATGCAGTAAACATAAATATTGTAGGAGCAAGAATGAATAGAGCTGCCAGAATGAGAAATACCCAGATAAATATATCTTGTATATTAATAGTCACTTATTATTAATCAAGAAAAGATGTTAATATGATACTGGAAGAGTTTGTAGTTGGTTAAGGCCGTACCTTCCCTGGAGCAATCATCATTTTGATGATTAGCTCGTTATTATAGATGGGCCGCCCTTCTACAATCTTGGACAGTATCAGAAGCGAAATATAAAAATATTTCAGCTTGCATTGCCACAAGGTAAAGCTACAGAAGGGCGACCGGCAAACTCTCCTAAAAGATTAATAGGAGGTTTCATCATGTATTATATCGGAATTGATGTATCAAAGAAAGACCTATCGGTATTTGATGGTAAAGATTTGAAATTTATAAACAAAGAAGGATTAACCTCTTTTAAAAAATACCTGAAAAAGAAATACCATCTTTCCGAGGTAGTTATCATCTTTGAGCCGACTGGCGTATACTCACTTTACTTAAAAGAATTCTGTGCTGAAAATAGTATAAAGGCTTATATAGTAAATCCCAAGAAAAGCCATAATTTTACCCGGGCTTTAGGGAGACGTTCAAAGACCGATAAGATTGATGCCCGAATTCTCTATCAATTTCATAGGCTTATTGATTCAAAGGATATCAAGGTACCTAAAGTAGACCAGCAGGCCAAGGCTTTATCCAGCTATCTGGTAAGCTATGAATTTGCCCTAAAACAGAGAATCTCTTTATCCCATCACTTGGAGAGCTTGAGAGATAAAAGACTGATTGCCCTGATGAGGAAAGATCTGAAAAGGGCAAAAAAGTTAGAAGATAGGATCTTTGATGATATCAAAGAATACCTTGGTAAAAATCAGAACTTAAAAGAAGATTATCAAAGGCTTTCTACTATCCCTGGTATAGGGGAGAAGGCGGCTATCGCCCTACTTACTCTATTTAAAACTTATCAAGGTACAAACCGAGCACAGATTACTGCTCTTGCCGGACTTGATCCGGTCAAAAGAGAATCCGGAACCTCGGTAAAATATAAAGTTAGGATCAGTAAAAATGGTAAGAAAATATACCGCAAGATACTCTATTTACCTACTCTTTGTGCCACGGTACATCATCAGAAAATAAGAGTATTTTATCAAAGATTATTAACTAATCATAAACCTAAAAAATTAGCCATAATTGCTTCTATGAGAAAGATACTCTTAATAGCTCATGCTATGTATAGAGACAAGACAGAATATGTCGCTGTCTAGTTTCTTTAAAGTATTTACAATAAAATACAGTGCTAAAAGGAGAGTTTGTGGGTTGACTTTTAACACAGTATCTATTAATTTAACAGCAAAATAATAATTGTCTAAGAAAATGGGATGTGTCCATATTTGATTTACTATTTAATTTAATTCTTTTTTTTATTTCTTATAAGGCCATTTTAATACATTTACCATTTAGGATCTCAGCAGTTTGAAGATGGCATGTTAAAAAAATCACTTGTTTGTGTTTTGCAAATTCTTTGATTTGTTCTGCAGCCAGAGCTTGTCTATCCGGATCCATATCTACAAGAGGGTCATCAAGTATAAGAAACCCTGATTTACCCTGAAGAAAATATTCTGCCATAGTAAGTCGCAAAGCCAGAGAAAATGTGTCTTTTGTGCCAAATGAAAGCAGATTATAGGTAAGTTCTGAGCCATCATCTTTTATTAATTTTCCAGGAAGGTCCTGTTCCATTTCAACCCTGGAAAAAGATTTTCCTGACATATGAATAAAATATTTTATGAATTTTTTTTGAAATCCTTCATAAGTTTTTGTATCCATTTTTCCAAGTAAATCACTTGCCTTTTCTTTTATATGAGCTACAGCCTTTCCATCAAGAAGTATTCTTTGAAAATTCTGCTCTGATTCACCAAGCTGCACATTAAGTTCCTCAGAAGATTGATCAGGTTTTTGACTTTCTATGGTAATCTTTTGTTCGCTTAAACTTGAAATCTCTTCCTGAATTTTCCGGTCATTATTATCTAGAAAGTCAATATAATCATAAAAACTTATATAATCATCAAATCCATCCGGCAACACGGCAAAATTTTCCAGTTTTTTCTTTAATTCATCCTGTCTGTGCTGTTTGCCCCCAAGCATGGAAATCATTTTATCGCAACTTCCATATTTTTCTTTCCAGTCCTTAATCTGCTCTTCTCCTTCCTTCTTTTTCTTTTGAAGACCTTCAAGTTCCAACTCAAGACGAACCTGCTCGGCAGATATCTTATCCAAAGGACGTACTTGTTTTTCTTTTCCAAGCTGTTTATATTTTTCTTCTAATTCCTTATATTTTTCTTCCCCAAGCTCTTCCATAAAACTACGCTTAGCATACTCAACTTCACGTCTTAGTCTCTCGTATTCCATATTAGTAGATTGAGCTTTTTCAAAAGTATCTACTCCAAGTCTTTTAAATTCGTCTTCGACTTCTTTTGTTTTTTCCTCTTTTTCGCAAATCAGTCTATCTATTTCACCTTCGCCGGCTTGGACTTCCATTTTCCAGTCCTCATGTTCCAAGGTCAATTTACCCTGGAAGGTTTTTTCTATTTTTTCGCCTTGCTTTAAGGAAAGAGTTTCCTCTTTTTCTGATACATCTTTAAGTGTAAAAACTTGTTGATTTTTAGCAAAAAAGGATATGGTCAGCTTTGAAGCCTTAATATTATTTTCAAGTTCCTTTACTTCCTGTTTTTTATTTTTAAGTCCTTCAATATCTTCCTCTGTTACCTTTTTAACTTTGGAAAGTTCATTTTTAGCATCTTCTACTTTTTTATGGAGCTGCTGCAGATCCTTAAAGTATTTGCGAAATTCTTTGTTTTCCTGATTCTGGCGGGCATCAACTTCTTCTTTTTTGATTTTTTCCGTTTTTACTTCTATTTTTATAACTCCGGGTTCAGC
>NMQN01000042.1 GCA_003575245.1 Candidatus Atribacteria bacterium 1244-E10-H5-B2
AACTAAAGAGGCTTCAGCCCTACAGAGAGGAATTAGTGATAAATTAAGAAAGTTGATGTATACCCAAAATGAGATTCTTCTGTCTACCTCTTCCGGCAGCGGCCTAATGGAAGGAACTGTTCGTTCCTGCACTCAGAAGAGGACAGCAGTGTTTTCCTGTGGTAACTTTGGTAACCGATGGTTTGCTATGGCGCAAGATAACAATATCCCTGCCGATAAATTTGAAGTTGAATGGGGATTACCTAACACTGCGGAATCAGTAGATCAAGTTTTAGCTACCGGTAAATACGATTTAGTTACAGTTACTCATAATGAAACATCGAGCGGAATAATGAATCCAGTTGAAGCGATTGCTCAAGTGATGAAAAAATATCCTGAAGTAATATTCTGCATAGATGCAGTAAGTTCTTTAGGTGGAGCCAAGATAGAAGTGGATAAGTTAGGCATCGATATTTGCATAACTTCCAGTCAAAAATGTTTAGGTCTACCTCCCGGACTGTCCCTCTGTTCTATTTCAGAAAAAGCCCTGGAGGCAGCTAAAAAAGTTAAATTTAGAGGAACTTACTTTGATCTCTTACAAATCTATGAGTATATTCAAAAGAAAGATTATCAATACCCTTCTACTCCTTCTCTGTCTCATATGTTTGCACTTGATTATCAATTAGATAAAATATTGAAAGAAGGTATGGATAACCGTTTTGCCCGTCATACCCAGATGGCAGATTACGTAAGGGCCTGGGCCAAAGATAAATTTGCCCTCTTCGCGCAGGAAGAATTTGCCTCTAACACAGTGACCTGTGTAAAGAATACCCGAGAGATTAATGTAGGTGACTTAAACAAGGCTTTAGGTGAAAGAGGTTTTATGATTTCTAATGGTTATGGAAAGCTAAAAGAAAAAACCTTTAGGATAGCTCATATGGCAGAAGCGACTCTTGCTGAAATTAGAGAACTTCTTTCTCTAATTGATGAAATTTTAGGATTATAAGGAGGGATAAAGATGTTAAGAATATTAGTAACCGATGGAATGGACAAAGGAGCTGTGCAAATCTTAAAAGATATGGGGCATGAAGTAACAGAACAATTTTTTGAACTCGAAGAGTTAAAAGAACAAGTGAAAAATTTTAATGTAATAATAGTACGTTCTGCTACCAAAGTCAGAAAAGAGATAATTGATGAAGCTCTAAAGACTGGAAATTTAAAGATGATTATTCGGGGTGGAGTGGGATTAGACAATATAGATGTTTCTTATGCCGAGTCACAAGGAATAAAAGTCAGAAATACTCCTAAAGCAAGTAGTTCGGCTGCCGGAAGAGGTAGACAGAAGAATCTCATTTTGGGTATACATCAACTTTCTTAATTTATCACTAATTCCTCTCTGTAGGGCTGAAGCCTCTTTGGTTCGATGACCGATCATGGGAGTAGCCATCTTTTGTAAGACATCTTCGGTAACGTGGGTAGGTCCGGGAATAAAAAGTTTTTTGTACATTTTTTCTTCTCCTTATTTTAATTTATTTTTTACATTACAAATAGTATATTAATATTTATTTTTGATATTTTAACTCTATACAATATTAAAATATTTTTTGGCAGATCGATTTTTGATTGTCTAAACTCTAATAGATGGATTAGTTAATTCTTATTATAATGTTGGATTTGTGAAAAAACACACAACCATACTTATTTTTAACATAAAAATGTGTTCTCGTCAAATAATTTTAACTATTTTATCGATTAAAACGAGAAAACAACTCATTATAAAAAATTCATAATTTTCTTTTCAATCTCTTTAACAATTTATCCAGAGGCAGGGTATTTACAATATCTTTTTCTTCTAACCATCCTCGGCGGGCTACATCTACTCCTAAATTCATAAATTCCAATCCATCAATACTATGGGCATCAGTCTCAATGGCTAATTGTATCCCCTTCTCTTTAGCCATCCGGCAATAGACATCATTTAAATCAAGTCTTTCCGGATAGGCATTTATTTCTAAAATAGTTTCCGTCTTGGCAGCCATGTCCATTATCTTATCAATATCTACTTGATATGATTCACGGTATCCGATTAAGCGTCCGGTAGGATGAGCGATAATGCTTACAAATCTGTTTTGCATGGCCCCAATAAGTCTTTCCGTGATAATTTTGTTCTCCTGTTTGAAACCAGAATGAATTGCCGCAATCACTACATCTAATTTGCCCAATATTTCATCAGAAAAATCCAAACTACCATCTGATTTTATATCTACTTCGATCCCGGTCAAAACAGTAAAATCATCTAACTCCTGATTTAATCTTCGAATTTCTTCTGTTTGCTCCCTAAGTCTCTCTTCGGTTAATCCACCGGCAACAAATTTAAGTGATTGTGAATGGTCAGTAATGGCAATATATTTATAACCCCTCTTCTTGGCTGCTTCTGCCATTTGTCTAATGGTATGCGCTCCATCACTCCACTTACTGTGTAAGTGTAAATCACCTTTTATTTGAGTATATCCTACCAGCCGAGGCAATCTGCCCTCTTGTGCCGCCTTAATCTCTCCTCTATCTTCTCGCAACTCTGGAGGAATAAAAGGCAAATTTAAGATTTGATAAATTTCTTCTTCACTCTCTCCCG
>NMQN01000864.1 GCA_003575245.1 Candidatus Atribacteria bacterium 1244-E10-H5-B2
GACCCATGCTCATCTCTACTACTAAAAACTTATTAACCTTTTCAGAAATCTCAGCAATTATCTTACCCGGGAAAGGGAATAAAGTAATTGGTCTGACTAATCCGATATTAATTCCCTCTTTTTTGGCATTATTAATTACAGTTTTTACAATCCGAGCTACTGTTCCATAAGCAACTATTATTAAATCAGCATTATCCAAATTAACTATTTCATATCTAACTTCTTTTTCTTTTAATTTATTATATTTCTCCTGGATTTTAAAATTCACTTTTTCCATTTCATAGGGATCTAAACTAAAGGGAACAATATAATTTTTTTCCCTTCCTTTGCAGCCGGTTAAAGCCCATCTCTTTTTGTCCGGTAAATCAACTTTTTTTCTTTCTTTAAATTCTACTGCTTCCATCATTTGGCCTATGAGTCCATCACCTAATATCATTACCGGATTTGTATATTTATCAGCTAAATCAAAGGCATCCATAGTAAGATCTACTAATTCTTGCACAGAAGATGGTGCAAGAACAATTAAATGATAATCACCGTGTCCTCCACCTTTGGTAGCTTGAAAATAGTCAGCTTGTCCAGGCTGTATACTTCCTAATCCTGGGCCTCCTCTCTGAATATTTACTATTACGCATGGTAATTCAGCGCAGGCAATATAAGAAATTCCTTCTTGTTTTAAACTTATCCCCGGACTTGAAGAAGAAGTCATAGTTCTTGCCCCGGTAGCAGCTGCTCCATAAACCATATTTATGGCAGCTATTTCACTCTCAGATTGCACAAAGGCAGAATCTTTCATTTTTAATAATTTTTTTGCCATATAGGCCGTTAATTCGCTTTGAGGGGTAATTGGATAACCAAAATAATATCGACAACCAGCGCGGATTGCTGCTTCTCCAATAGCTTCATTTCCTTTCATTAATACTTTTTCTCCCATTTTCCAGCCTCCTTGATAAAATTTAACTTTTAATATTTTAAATTCAATTAAAATTTATTTGTATACTTCAATAGCAACATCTGGACAAACCATTGCACAAAAAGCACAACCAGTGCATTCTTCCGGTTTAATCTGTTTAGCCGGGTGATAACCTTTTTTATTAAATTTTTCAGACATAACCATAATGTGTTTAGGGCAAGCGGGAATACATAATTCGCACCCTTTGCATCTTTCTTCATCAACTACAATTTTTGCCATATTCTTTTCTCTTCCTCCCTTTTCAAAGCTTAATTCCACGGTAAATGCATAAAACGTTTTATATAAAATATTGGTTCTACGAAATTTTCCTGCTTAATTTTTTGAGAAAATTGTTCATCTATACAGATAAATTTAATGGGTAAATTCAATTTTTGAGATGCTTGCTTTATCAAGATGTGACCTTGTTTAATTATCTTTTCATCTGTTTGCCTGCTTAAATTAGGATTACTAATAATTCCGCTAATCTTTAATCGAGAAGAATTTTCTATTTCCTGAGCCATTTGCTTGATTTGAGGTACACTTTGAGTAAAAGGTCGGTAAGAATTTACTACCAGCAGCATTTCATAATCTAAATCTTTGATGAAATACCTGAAATTACCTAAAACGACTGTTCCTATATCATCTCCCCCCACATCAAGAATTAGATGATAATCCGAATTCTGAATTAAACCTTTTATTTCCGGAGAGATTAAAGGTAAATCGGTATAAGTTAATTTACCTTCGGGGGCAACTACTTTTACCCCTTTAAGATTTAAAGCATTTTTTGCTTCTCGAGTTCTAAAATACGGATTAACAATATCTAAATCTACAATAGCTACCTGACTATAACTTTTTCGACAATATATTGAATAATTAATAGCAATCTCTGTCTTCCCGCTTCCAAAGCTTCCTACAAATATCTCTATCCGTTTGCTCAATATATTTTTTCCACCTCTTCTCCCTTTAAAACTCTTAAAGCTCCTTCACATAAAGCCAACATCTCCTCTTCACCAGGATAGACCATAACTAAAGATAAAAAACTCACTCTATCTTTTACCATATTAACAAATTCATTATCATAAGCTATCCCCCCGGTTAAAATGATAGCATCTATTTGACCTTTTAGCACTGTAGCTCCTGCTCCAATCTCTTTGGCTACTTGATAAGCCATAGCCTCTAATATTAAGTTTGCTTTTTTATCTCCCTGTTTAATCCTCTTTGCTACTTCTCTAACATCATTAGTAGAAAGATAAGCTACTAATCCACCCTTACCTTTTATCTTTTTCTTAATTTTATCTTTGGTAAATTTTCCGGAAAAACAAAGTTCTACCAGAGCACCCACAGGTACTCCGCCACTCCTTTCGGGAGTAAAAGGACCCTCTCCGTTAAGAGCATTATTAACGTCAATAATTTTTCCTTTGCAATGTATACCAACTGAAATCCCTCCACCTAAGTGAGCCACAATAAAATTTACTTTCTCATATTTTTTACCTAAATCTAAAGCTGCCTTTCGCGCGACTGCTTTCTGGCTTAAGGCGTGAAGTATACTGATTCGAGGAATTTCTGGCATACCCGAAATTCGGGCAACAGGTTTCATTTCATCAATTACTACCGGGTCAACTATATAAGAAGGTATTGACAACTTTTCAGCAATTCCAT
>NMQN01000254.1 GCA_003575245.1 Candidatus Atribacteria bacterium 1244-E10-H5-B2
CGTGGCAAGAAGTCCAGCAGAATCAATTCTTTGCGGTAGAGAGTGGATTTAATGGATTCCTGGGAGAGCAGAGTTTTTGGGGAGAATCGATTATCCATGCCCCTCTGGAGATGACCAAAGAGGAAGATGGATATTTAGAGAGAAGTAGTGGACAACAAAGTTTAATAATTGCTGAATTGGATAATAGGAAGAGAAGAAAGGCTATTTCCAAATTTGATGTGCTGTCCCAATTGAATCGAGAATTTTATCTGCAGATGGAAATGTTTAGAGGAAGATGAGTGCAGTGAATATGGAATTTTTAATTGAAAAATGGTTTGAGAGAAAAATTTCTTTAGATAGAATAGAAAAATATTGTAAACAATTAAAGATAAAAAGAAGAAGGCTTTCAGAAGATATTGATCCGGAAAATATTCGAGTTTCCTGTGTTCAAAGTCAGATTCACCCGGTAAACAGCATCGAGAGATATATAGATATGCTTTGTGGTTTTGTAGACCAAGCAGTAAAAGACAACAGCCATCTGATTATCTTTCCCGAATATAACTTTTTTGATTTATTCGGTTTAATTCCGGGGTTTCGCTGCTTAAATCAAATTTTAAATAAAAAAGCAGTAAGGGTTAAAATCCAAGACAAAGATAAAGACGAAGAGTCAAATTTAAAAGAGAACAATCATTTTCTAATCACTGTTTTTAAAGGAGTTGCCAAGCCTGTAGAGGCGGGAGTTAAAAGAATTTTTTCTCTGCTAGCAAAAGAATATGGAATATATATTTATACCGGAAGTTATATTTTAAAGGAGAAAGACGCTATCCATAATGCAGGTTCTCTTTTTAGCCCTGAGGGAAATCTAATAGGAACTCAAAAGAAAATACACCTTACTGATTTTGAGGTTAAATTAGGAATAAAAAGAGCGAGTAAAATAGAGGCTTATTCTTTACCTTTTGGTAAAGTGGTATGCCCTATTTGTATGGATGCTACTTACTTTGAGACTTTTCGTATCGCCAGAGAGATGGGAGCAGATATGGTTATTTTACCTATTGCTAATTTAGAAGAATATTCTACATGGAAGGCCTTAAGAGGAATCTGGCCCAGAGTGCAAGAATCATATCTGTATGGTTTAAAATCCTCCTTAAATGGATGGATTGCCGGGATGCATTTTACCGGAAAAGCAGGAATATTTGCTCCCCTGTTAATGACTGAAAAAAAAGATGGAGTTTTATCTTTATCTCCCTCTTATGAGGGAAGTCACCTGATAACAGCTAATATAAACCTAAAGAAATTATATGATGCAAGAGAAAAAGCAGAATATCACGAAGATAGAAATACTGAATTTGAAATAAATTTTATTGAAAAAACCTATAATATAAATTAATAACTGGTAGTAGAATTTCTAGGTACTGTCAAAAGTAATATGAAAGAATATGAAAAATAAATTCCACAGATTATGAAAAAATGTATTAATCGTTCTTTGAAAAAAGAAGATCTCGTTTAGTGGATTTGCCATTTCTTTGGGCTAAATAGTCAGCTATCTACAAAAAGCATAAAACTACTTAGTTAATTTACCCATTTAGCTAAAAAGGGTATTAACCCCAAAAAAACTTAACCAAGATAAGATATGAAGAAAATTAACTAAGCTAAGGTAGCAAGCTTAATGATCTTAGCCCATTTACCCTGAAGGGTAGCTATTCCCTTTAAAGGTTCTAAAGGTATAGGTACTGAGTAATTAAGGCTAATATGGGGTCGAAGGAAGTTATAGTAGGTAACAAAGAGAGTGGTTAAAGCTACTGCTCCATTTACAGAATTAAAACCACCAGCCGCCCGGGTATGAAACTTGTAAGTACGATTCAATCTTTCAATGAGCTCTTTAAAGGGACGGAACTCCTCTGACTCTTTATCCAGGTTCTGCAGTCCAACCACCTTCTTATGGGTTAGATTAGGCTCATAGTCCTGGTTGATAAAATGGATCCCTGCTGGGTAAGAGGGGTTACCATCGGTTACCAGGGTAATCTCTTCTCCAGGAGAAGCGGTACGGAGAGCCTCTTGCATAGTGATAACAGCCGGTAGAGTATCTCTGCTCTTATCGATATGATAAGCAGTGATCTTACGGTTTTTAGAGGAGATAAAGAAAAAGACAAAATGGTTTTTGCCTCTCACTTTGATGTAGGTTTCATCTCCAGCTTGAATATGGTCTACTTCTCCCTTATAGGCCAGGTTAAACCTATGACAATAGGGGGCTACTATTTCGGTATAATTTAAGACACTCTGGTAGGAGAGGGGAAGAGAAAAGACATTACGCAGAATAAAGGCCGTCTTTCTGGCGGAGATACCTAAAGAGATGTGAAAGGTAAGGGCAAGGCAGAGAGTATTAAGAGAGTTGTGGATTTTAAAAAGGCAGGAAGAATCTTTTTCTTCTGGGGCAGAATGTCTTAACTGCTTTCCAGTGAAATGATATTCTCTAAACTGATATCTAAAGTTTGAATTGAGAGGACTTTACCTTGGTTAGTAGCCTTTCGGCAAAATTGAGTTTGGCCTTATTTTTTAAAAAGGATGGGCATCTGTCATTGTCACATTTATAGATAGATACATCTTTTCGTTCTTTCCAAAGAG
>NMQN01000609.1 GCA_003575245.1 Candidatus Atribacteria bacterium 1244-E10-H5-B2
CGTGGTTCTTTTCTCCATACTATTGCTTCCAATATTACCCAATTTAATTTTGACTATCTTGATGGCCCAGTAGTTGTAGTTGGTTCCCGTAACTGGATTACTCCCGCAGCAGAGATGGAATCTGTTTTCTTCCCACAGAAAGAATGGATTATTGATGCAATTCATGAACATCTTTATCCTTTAGACGGGCACCAAGTTACAACTGATCAGTCTACAATTGAGCAGATAAGGAGAAATAAATTTGGGGTATAAGATTTTTATTGAAGATGTGAAAAAATTCTATGAGTCAAAGGTTCCGATGAAGAGAGGCTGTACCGGTGAAGATGTGATAAAAGCAATTTATTATTTGATTGATCAGAAGTATGAAACTGGTCAGGCTATTCCGGTAACCGGCGGTCAGGTAATGCTGAAATAAATTATTTTAATTTTAGGAAGCGATGATGATGAAGACAAAAGCGGTAAGGTTATATGGGAAAAATGGTTTGAGATTGGAAGAATTTGAATTACCAGCAATTAAGGATGACGAAATTCTTGCCCATATTATTTCAGATAGTCTCTGTATGTCTTCTTATAAAGCGGTAGTTCAGGGAGCTAATCATAAAAGAGTGCCGACTAATGTAGCAGATCATCCGGTTATAATCGGTCATGAATTTTGTGGTGAAATTATAGAGGTGGGTAAAAAGTGGCGGCATAAATTCAAATCAGGTCAGAAGTTTGCTATCCAGCCTGCTCTAAATTATAAAGGAAGTCTTCATGCTCCCGGATATTCCTTTCCCTATATAGGTGGTGATGCTACTTATATTATTATTCCTAATGAAGTGATGGAGATGGATTGTTTATTAGAATATAAGGGAGAAGCCTTTTACGGTGGGTCTTTAGCAGAGCCAATGTCTTGCATAATAGGAGCTTTTCACGCGACTTATCATACGATTCAGGGAAAATATATTCATAATATGGGAATAGTAAAAAACGGAAATATGGCAATTTTAGCCGGAGCAGGTTCCATGGGTCTTGGGGCAATAGATTATGCGTTACACAGTAATAGAAGATCTAAATTATTAGTGGTTACTGATATTAACGAGGTGAGATTGAAAAGAGCTTCCTCAATTCACACTGTAGATGAAGCTAAAAAGAGAGGGGTTGAATTAAAATATATAAATACCAAAGATATTAAAAATCCGGAAGAATATCTTATTTCAATAACGAGTGGTAAAAGGTACAATGATGTATTTGTTTTTACACCGGTAAGAGAAGTTGTAGAACAGGGTGATAGAATTTTAGCTAAAGATGGCTGTTTAAACTTTTTTGCGGGTCCAACTGACCCAAAATTTTCGGCAATGCTTAATTTTTATCATGTCCATTATACATCGACCCATATTGTGGGAACGAGTGGTGGGAATACTCAGGATATGATTGAATCCCTACAGATGATGGAAAAGAACCTTATCAACCCAGCTGCGATGATTACTCATATTGGAGGATTAAATAGTGTGGTCAGTACTACTTTAAATCTTCCCAAAATATCAGGTAGCAAAAAGTTAATCTATACTAATATAGAGATGGAACTTAGTGCAATTTCCGATTTTAAAAAAAAAGGAAAAACTAATCCTTTATTTAATCGATTGGCGAAGATAATAGAAAAGAATAATGGTTTGTGGTCGACAGAAGCCGAAAAGTATTTACTTAAAAATGCAAAATCTATATAAGAATTTTTCTTTATCAAACCCATAATTACCAAATCTTACCCAAAGAATTATCTTTCCAATTAACCCTTTAATAAAAGTTAAAAAAAATTCTTCTAAAAGTTATTGACAAATAAATAGAGGTTTGCTAAAATACTTAGTAAGTATAGTTTACTAACTAAAATTGAGGACTTTCTATGTTAGTTCTGAAACCGGAAGATACACGAATAAAAAATACCATTACATTGCTTCATCTTCTATTGAAAGAGGATGGCATCTCTCGGGTAGGGTTATCCCGGATGACTGGTTTAACCAAGACCACTGTTTCTGCTATCATTAAGGAGTTTAAAGATTCCGGCATTGTCGAAGAGTCAAATCAAGTTTCTACCGGTAATATCGGAAAGTCTCCTATTCCTCTACATATTAGAGCAGATGTAGTTTATACAATAGGTGTGCATCTCAGTAGGCAAAGGGTGGAAACATTATTAATGGATGCGCAAATGAATATTATTACCTCCAATATTGGAGAAGATTATACAAGGTTTGGTCCGGAAGGAATCATTGATAGTTTATTTATTAGTATTAATAAAATAATGGAATATGCGAAAAGAAAGGAAATTGATGTTGGAACGATCGGTATCGGTATACCAGGACCTTTGGATGCCCAGGCTGGAATAGTAAAACAACCGCCAAAATTTATAGGATGGAAAGATGTCCCTCTGGGAAGTATTACACAAAAGGAATACGGAATTCCTGTCTGGATAGAAAACGATGCCAATGTTTCCGCTTTAGCAGAAAAGTGGGTGGGAAGTGGTAGAAATATACATAATTTTATCAATATTCTTTTGAATGAAGGCATAGGGGCTGGAGTCATTATTAATAATGAACTTTATCAAGGTACTTACGATT
>NMQN01000221.1 GCA_003575245.1 Candidatus Atribacteria bacterium 1244-E10-H5-B2
TTATCGCCATTTTAATACTCCTTTCTTTTTTTTAGTTTTAATTCTTATTTAAGCATCCAGTCTCCAGGTGGGTAATTTTGCTTAATCAACTCTACCTCGTATTCAAAGGTATCAACTTCCCATATATAACTACCAGGAAAAGCTGTTTTATCAACAAAAATCTTTGCATACACAATAGCGTCATTTCCAATTGCTTCAGCTTGTTCGTAAAAAATAGGTAAATGAATTATTACTGAGGCTTCGCCCTCAGAATTAGTATTGATATATTCTTCCCACTCGTCAGTCTTGTCATACCAAATCCCATCATAGATACAATACCACTTAGCTAATTCATATTGTCGATTGGTAATTGCCTTCCAGTAAGAATAAACTTCCTGTTCTGCCATCGCCCAATCAGGTAATCCTGGAGGAGTCATCCCGCAACCTGATGATACTAAAACTAAGATTATCACCAAGACCGATAACAAAACTTTCTTTTTCATTTAATCCTCCTTTCTATTTACTTTTTCTTCTCTTTTTTAATTGAGTAGAGAATTATCCCTAACACGATTCCGACCATCACAATCCAATATCACTGCATCCTATCTCACCTCCTTTTATAAAACATCACTATCCTCCTAATATTTTCTGTGTTCATTGTAAAGGCAATGATAAATAAAATCAAAACAGGTTGATTTATTAGAGCCCCCAGAAATATTATAAATATCCGGACATCACGACCTATTCTAAAATAGCGCTTCTCTCGACCAAGTTTCTTCTTCATCAGACCATCATATTTATCAGCGGTATAACTATTCATAAATGAACCGATGATAGCCAAAAATCCGATTAACAGGCATAGGAAATTTTCACCAGGAAAATATACATAATAAGTTAGACCAAACAAAAGAAAGGCATCGGCATAACGGTCTAAGACGGCATCATACCAACCTCCAAACTCTGATGTTTGAAACTTTAACCGGGCAATCTCCCCATCACAACCATCGACAATTGAGGATACTTGAGCCAGTACCCCGCCTATTAACAAATTAACATATCCCCCTAAAAAGAAAAAAATAGCTCCAATCACCGAAAGGATAAAAGAAAGGAAAGAAATCTGGTTGGGGGTAATACGTCCCTTTAGGAGATATTTAGAAATTTGTATAGAGATAGGACGGTTTAAGTGCCTGGATACAGGACCATCAGAAGTCTTTTTTAAGTTAGACAAAAGAATCTTTTCTGCCTTCTTAAAGGCTATTTCATCATCCACATCAATCCAGTAGTTCCCCTTAATGTCAAAGACTCTTGCTTTCTTCTTTTTAGCCAATATCTTTATTCCTGTCGAGAGAGAGGTTTCACCACGGGCTGAACCTTCTTCTAAGGCCTCAAATAGCGCTGGAGAGCAGAGGAAGATCCCGGTATCATAAGCATTATATTTTTTGATTTTCTTCCCTATATTTGCAATCCTGCCCTTACCATCAACCAAAACTTTGGTTACATCGTCAACATCGACAGTTTTATTCTCCAGGTTATAATCTACCGCCAGTATAACCTCTCCTTCAACAATCTTCTCCTGCAGCAATTCAGTCAGTATCAATTCATTAAAGATATGGTCACTCATCAGCAGAATAAAATTCTCCTCTATTTGCCCTTTTGCCTTAAGGACCGAGAGCCCATTCTCCTTTTCCCATTCTTCATTTATAAGATGGTTTATCTCTATTGTTTTGTCCTGGCTAAACTGGTCAAGATGATTTCTTATCTTTTCTCCATTATATCCAGTTACTATATAGAAATTAGTAATACCTGCCCTGTTAGCGGTTAATATCACCCGTTCGATAAGAGGTAGTTCCAAAAGATGAACGAGGGGCTTGGAATCGCCCCTGTTGGATAATCTGCTTCCCTCTCCTGCGGCAATGATCAGGCATTTCATCTCTAATTATCCCTCTTTCCTTTTCTTTTATTTAATTTCATTATGATTAAATTATTCTTCTATTACTCTTTGGTATTTTTGATATGCAAATTTTCTATAATCTCTTAATAATTGTTCTACATCCTCACCTTTTAATTTGCGACAAGCGACAAGACAAATTAGACACCAATCAATATGTATGTTAGCAGGGTCTTTATACAGCTCATCCATAACCCTTTTAATTGCTTCCCTATTTTGTATTATAAAATTATTCCAATTTGATAATTCGATGATACCAGTTATTGCGCCCGATAAAATGAAACCCCCTGTAATTCCTTGTAGATAAATATTTTTAAGAGTATCAGATATTTTAGGGCTAAAACTCATCCCTATCTCAGTTGAATCTATTCTTGTAAGACCATTCCAAACTTCCCCTGCAATTGGGTGTTCTTTTGCCAGATAAGAAATCTCTGTAAATGATAGTAGGCAAATCGCAATTATGAATATAATAATTATTCTTTTCATTTAATTATCCCTCTTCCCATTAATGAATTCCTCGGTAAGATTAAAGGCCTCAGCATCGGTAAACTGTTTTGGCGGATGTTTCATAAAATAAGCTGAGGGAGAATACAACACCCCCCCCTGACCCTGGTTTCAGGGATATATTTACGAAATACTGTAGTGCAATTGGGGAGGGCAA
>NMQN01000856.1 GCA_003575245.1 Candidatus Atribacteria bacterium 1244-E10-H5-B2
TATTTATATACCAATCTTTCTCCGGTTACTATGACAGTCCATGAACACACTGCACAACTCAAACAAGATTATGCTTCAAATATTCATCCAATGCCCTATCTTTTACTACTTTTAACCCAGCGCTCTCCCAAATATATCCATTTGCTACAACCTGACTGCCGGGAGCAAATTCTGAGATAGCAATACGAAGATCTCGTTCCAATCGAATTTTTTTTGATTCTTTAATGTGAGATAAAGGTGTAAGTTCCACGACATCAACAGGAAAACCATACTTTGGAATAACAGTGTGGGTTGCAAGGAAATCTATAAGTTGCCTTCTCTGAATAGTATTCATTCTATCACTAGCCCAATTACGGTCTCGGGTTAGTTGGTTTTCCTTAAACTTATTTCCACCAGAATCGATAATCTGTTTTAGTTCTTCTCCCTTATTTTGATAGAATTCTTTCAATTTTAGATACTCGTCCTTTATTTGCGCTTCAGCAGTTTCTAAAATACCTTCTTTATCGCCAAGTAAACCTTTTATCCATCCCCAGTTCTCTAAACCAAAAATATCATGGAGATTCTCGGGTATCGTCCTTTTCAGGGACTCCAATATGACTATAGGTTTGTTTTTAAGATATTCTTGTAGCTTATTAGGCCCGGAAGTACCTTCTCCTTCAATATGGAAGAAAGAGTCTACATTCCCAAAATAGTCGGGATATTCTTTAAAAAACTTTGCCAAAACTACTGAATACAAATGACGCCGCACAATTTTTTCGTTACGGATTTCAACAACAGGTGGTTTTATTTGACCTCCAACCATTTTTTCTGGTTCTTTGAAATATGTGAGATCATGGGATCTAAGTTGAGCAAAAGTCAGAGTGAAACCAATCGAGTCAAGTCTGCGTCCCGCTCTTCCCGATCTCTGAATATAGTTTGAGGGTTCGGGAGGAACATTACGCAAGAATATTGTTTCTAACTCTCCAAGGTCTACTCCCAATTCAAAGGTTGTTGAACAACTTAATACATTTATTTCGCCTTTTATGAATTTTTGCTGAATATTTGAAGCATAATCTTGTTTGAGTTGTGCAGTGTGTTCATGGACTGTCATAGTAACCGGAGAAAGATTGGTATATAAATACCGATAATGGTTCTTCATAATCTCTTCTCGTCTCGATGAAGAATCCAATAGTTCAAGTTTTCCGTTGCAACCAAAAGTAGGACAAACGCTCCTAATATTTACTGGCGATATTAGTCCACATTTATCACAGATGAAACGTGAAGCATTTTGTCCCTCTTGAACAATTTGCCAATATTTATAATCAAGTTGAAAAAGCACCCCTTGAGTAGAATCACTAAACTGATAAAGACCTTTATCTGTCCAGTTCGTTTTTAAGTCGTCCCATATTTTACCCAGTAATTTTCTACATTTATTTTTAACTGCTTCTTCACCAGTAATTTGCTTATACAACTTTTGTAAGAATTCTACCCTTGTGTTAAATCGCCCAGAAGTTGGGATAAAAGAATAAATCCCCTTTTTAATTGCTTTGCTTTTTTCTTGATTTTCGCCTCGGAATTTGTATTCTTTGTTTCTGTGAAAACGAGCAAAAATCTCATCTTGCGGATTTGGACCATCATTGGGGAAAGTTATTGCCTTATTGAAACGAAGAGTATTAATAAGTATTTGATACAACGCTATTGACTCATCCTCCGATAAATTCCAAGGGGATTTAGAAAGATCCTCTATCGGTTTCCATTTTTTTGGTGGAATTGACAAGAAAGATAGTAAACCTACCCCCTCTAAACAAATTCTACGATCTAATGCACAAAATTCCTGCAATATCCAACCCCACATCTCTTTTTTCTTCTCTCTTTCATCCATGCTTGGGTCAAAAAGATATTTTTCCTCACTAAGTTTCAGGACATCATCACAAAGAGTTTGAAGCCTGTAATCTTCCACAGATTGATTTTGGTGGAGGGCTTCTATAATGAGACGCCTAAATAAAATCCGCTTGTAGGTATATTCCAAGTAAGGGGCAAAAAAGGCTGCATCTTGTCTACTGTCGGAAAACGCAAGAATTTTATTCTCCCCCTGCTTTTTCTTTTTCAGATTCTGAAATAGTACTGTTGCTAATACGGCAGCAGGAGCATCCTGTTGAAAAATAAATTCCCGAACAATGTTAATAGACCGCAAACCACATAGATAACACTTATTAAGAATCCCATTTTTAGGTATAATTTCAATCAGTGTCCGGATAGTACCACTTTCATGACCACAATTGCAGGTAGTAACCTCATTTTCCTCCCAAACCGCCCCACATTTTATACATAATTTCCATATCTTACCCTTATTCGCAATCTCCTCTGGAACTGCCACCTCTTCATCTTCATCCTCTTCAAGTTGGGTTTCTTCTTTCCATAATAGAAAATATCTATTTTTTCGTCGGATATCCATCTTACTAAAGGAATGTTTTAGTTTCCCCTCTACAATGTCACCGACTAAGTATTCCTGCCCACACCGACGACAGGAAGCAAGATCAAAAACCGCATATCCTTCTTCTGTTTTCTCACGCCGTTCCAAGAATATTCTTGGTTCTGGATAAAACGATACAAAAATACCTTCAGGTGCACGAACAAATAGATGGTAACGGGCAGGTAAAAGCGGTAATGACTCTTTATCAGGACGTGCCCAAACTGCGATATTCACAAGACTTTTGAGGGCTTGACGATGTGTATCTGAAGAGTTATCAGTTTCGAAAAGTTGCTTAACACAATTTTCAAACTTAGTCGGCCCTTCCTCAAGCAAATTCCTTAATTTTACGATTTTTTCATCCCTTGATAAGAGTCGGCATAGAAACTTCTTAACAACACCATCTGATTGTTCTTTCGCTTCAGTTAAAATGTTATGTGGAACTCCATGCCTCTTGCATATTTCGTAGCATTGCTCTAGAAACAAGGATCCTACTACACTTCTTCTTATTGCATCATCAAGTATTGAGTACAACTGAACTGAAGGTTTAAAGGTTTCACTTTTAAGAATTTGCGTTTTAATTTTCTTGCCCTTTATTATATCTTGCCGATTCTCATCCTCTGCATCCCCTTCAAACTTTTCTCCAAAAAGATTTATAGCAAATTCCGCTACCTTCCCAAAATCTTTTTCTTTCTTAACCAAAGTAGCACTTGTTGCAATACACTGTAAAAACCCTTTTTTACCGTCACAAACCCGGTCTTTTAACCGTCGGATAAGCATTCCCATTTCAATACCATTTGCTCCGCTATAAATGTGAGCTTCATCTAACACTAAAAATTTCCAATGCGTTGCGTATTTACCATCAAAAAAAGAAGAATCCTTTGGACGTAAGAGAAGATATTCTAGCATTGCATAGTTTGTTATAAGGATATGCGGTGGATTCTCTCTCATTTCTTCTCTTGATAGAAGTTCACTTTTTACTGGATTAACGTCGGGATTCCTGAGTCTAAACTTTTCCTCGCCCTGTTTTTTTGCTTCTGGTGTATCCCCTACATATCTACCAAAAGTTATTCGTATATCCGGAATTTCTTTTTCCATTATTCTTGTGATCTCTCTTAATCTGCGTAACTGATCATTTGCCAATACATTCATGGGGTATAGTAAAAGGGTACGAACTCCTGGTGTGAGTTTGCCCTCTTCATGTTCCTTTAAAAGGTGATTATAAATTGGCAAAAGAAAGCATTCAGTTTTTCCACTGCTTGTACCTGAAGCAATAACTACATTTCTACCATTTAATATTTTTCTAAGTGCTTTTTCTTGATGAAGATAAAGAGGATTGTCTCGTAAATAAGGGAGGGCATTATAGATAAAATCTTCTAAAGTTTTGCTTAATAATCCTTGCTCAATCAAATTCTTGAGGTAACAACCGCTTTCAAATGGCGGTATTGCTTCTAATATTGGGCCATTAGTAAACCCAAATTTTCTTGTCTCTTCGTAAAACAATTCTCGTAGTTTTTCATCCCTCAGACGGAAAGCACTGGTGAGATACCTGGTATAACTTTCTTTAATCTCTTGCGTTAATTTTATTGGATCAAGGGGCATATTTATTACCTCTCATTAAACTATCAAGTACATTCTTTAACTCCCCTGGGTATGTCTGCTGAAGCAAAACTATTCTTCTTTTCCACTTCTTTTGCCCTTTAATTGGAATTTTATCAACGTAATTACCTATGATAAACTTTATAATCGCCAGACTCCGTATCACAAAGTCTTTTTTATACATACCAATGTTTTTTTTAGTCCTTTTTTTAGTTTTAATCTCCTGGTAATAAAGTTGGAGTGCTTCTTTGCAGGCGAGTTTCTCTTTTGGGTAAATAGTTTTTATTCTGTGAAGGACAAAACAAACCTTTGGTAAAGAAAGTGTATTTATCAAATCATAAGAGACAATATTAGTCGGTAAAGGTTTTTGGATGGCCTGCTTCTCATTAAAATATAGAATCTCAGGGGTTCCTAACAGTTTATGATCCTTTGTCCTGCAGATTTCTATCTTTAACCTTAGCGCATTCTTGTTCTGTTTTATTGTATCATAGAATTGATTCAATTCTAGATTATAGTTTATCCCTTGTTGGTTGAATTTTTCTCCTTGCAGCCTCTGGCCATTTGTTTCAAGTATAACTGAGAGGTCATATCTGTTATTGAAATCGTTGGTGCAAATAAGAATATAAAACGATTCACCGTATATTAGCTCATCTCTTTTTATATTTTGAGGTTTTCCACTCCAAGTCTTGTATTTTGAAGTTTTCCATTTTAATCTTGGAATAGTTATTTGACATCTTGTAAGGATTTCTGGCTTATCCTTTTTGTTAATGGAAAAACGGACAGTATTTTCTTCAGGCTGAACTTCAATTTGATAAGAATTACTTTCTATGGTCTCAACTTTTCGGTCTACTTCACAATTCAACGCCCACCTTTCATTACTAACTTTAACTTCGGTAAATTCTGATTTATGTCCTTGATATGAATTAGGAATTATGAGTTTTTTCGGATAATTTAACTCGATGAAAGGCAACCAACGGAAGAACAATGTTTCATCGGGTATTCTGGTATCTTGCTGGCAGATATCCATTTGAAATTCTCCGTATTTACAAGGTAGATCATCAGGAAGTTTTAAGTTTAAAGGTTTAACACCACTCCAATTTTCAGTAATAATTCTATAACCAGCTATTTTATTTTGAATCCAAACTGCCCATCCACATGGATTTTCCCTTGGTGCTTTTATTTTAGCGGTTTCACCTATTAAAAGAGGCATCTGATCTTTAAAATCATCTTCTATTACCTGTCCTTCAATTGAAAAAGTTGGTTCGCAAGGTAATTTATATTCTTTACTGGTTTTTGTATTTTTTATAACCAGTTCATTCATTTCTTTTAGATTGACACGAAATGGCCGATACTGTTCCCATATCCATGTCTCTTCAGATAGGTAGTTGGACTCAGTTTCTAATTTAAAGTCTTCGTGAAGGAGTAACCAAACCATTCTATTGGGAAGTGAATTAATATTTCCGTCTTTGTCATAAAGATAATACATTCTACCACGATTGTTTCCTATAGCAACAAAGGCATAAAGATTTTCATTGTTGTGTGAGTATCTATATACTTTGTCTTGAAGTTCATCAGGAAAAACAATTTGAAAACTTTTTAAAGGTTTTTTTAATTCTATTCTTTTCTCTTTCACCTTTATATAACCCTGATTATCTTCGATAACCTTCACAGCAATATACTGCTCTTCTCTATTTAGTTCAAGGTTATAATATAGTTGTTGTGGAATATTGCTTGCTGGGCTGTGTTTAAATTGTTGCTTCGGTATAACAAGAAAAACTTTTGCCTCATCAAAATCAATTTCTACAATGGGAGATTCTATTCTTGTAGGAACTTCTTCTCTCCCAATTTCCTTTTCATTTTTTTTGTTGCTTACTTTTTCTACTTTTGGTAATTGTTTAATTGATTTTAAAATCTTTCTTTTGGCGCCTAAATCTATTTCTTTCCTTCTTTTGGGAGTGGCTTGCTTATTTTTGTTATCTGATGGCCTTTTTCTTTCATCTGTAGGTTTTTTCTTTATGTATGGTTTTTGTACTCCTTTTTTAGTTTTTTCCATATCTGGGTGCTCTGTTTGCGATTCTTTCTCTATTTTTTCTTCTTTTGGTTTTTCTTCCTTTAGAGTTTCATCTTCAGTGCGTATCTCTTCTTTTGATTTTTCTTTCTCGATAAGTTCTTCTTCAATTGGTTTTTCTTCTGGTAGTACAGCCTTTGCAGATTTCTCTTTGGACATCTGAGTAACTTTAATGGGTTTCTTCTTAGACAAGACTTTGGCTAGTAGTTTTTTTAACAAATATTTCACCTTTGGGCTAATGCAGAAAGTCTTCCTGAACCATAAAATTAATCTATTGAATAGATTGAAAGTCATTTTTTATCACCTATTTTCTAATTAAATAGTCGCTAAGTAAAATGCCGCCTAACTACTAATAAACGCTTTGCTGCGTTTATCCTGCAAAATAGCATGATATTCTCAGTATCGTGATTATTTTTTATTATAAATTAATGTAATTTATATATTATTCAATTGTTAATAATATAGGATCTAGTTACAATTTTAGAAAAATATTATGTTGAATTTAGCGATCTAACTCTATTTAATTAATTTACCCCTCAGAAATCTTTTGGAATAATTTTTCTATACAATCTTCTTTATCGCCTAAAAATAACACATGGTCTTTTTCGTATTCTTCTTTTGATTTATATTTTTTTATAGTAGAATAATCGGTAACAGAAAGAATATACGAATCAATTTTTAAATTTGCATCTGGATACTTCTTATTCATTTCCGGTTGAATTTCTTTTTTTAAATATTCATATAATTTTATTTTTTCTTCATCTTCAATCAATATTCCTTTGGGATCAATAAAGACAACAGTTTGTTTATCCTTTTCTTTTACCCACATTATAAAATCAGGATAAAAACCAGCATTTTTGAAAAATCCTACACCCTTTTTGGATAAATTTCTCAATAAAAATATTTCTTTGCCTCTATTTTTTTCTTTATTTGTTTTAAGGTATTCCTTTAACTTCCTTATAAACTTAGTCTCACCTTCATTTAACTTGGGAGGTTCTGATTTTATAAAATCTCCAATAGAATCTTCATTTTTCCCGCCACTTATCACTAAAGGTGTATATAAATGCTGGTCCAGATGTATGGTAGGTATTTCATCAATATCTTCTTTATATAATCTATCCACATCTTTAAGAACTTCCCTTATTTTTTTAATTCTCTCTTTCACTTTTTCCTTTTTTTCCTTATCGTCAGGAATTTCTACCTTTAATGTATATTCACCATAACTAAAATTATCATCATCCTTCACTAAATATACAGGTTGTAATTTTTTAGTCTCTGCCTGCCTTTCCTTACGGTAATAATAATTTCTTATATATTTTCTTAATATCATCAAAACGATTTCTTCTATATTTTTTAAATCTGTAAAAGATTTTAATTTAATCTGTTCTGCAAAAGCATATATTTTATAATCGCATCTCCTGATTATTTCTTGCAGCATTTCTTTCTTAATTTCTAAATTATAAAAGCCCTTAGCAATTTTAAATTCAATTATTTTGAGATATATTTCCTCCCAATTGAGAAATTCAATAGAATCTAAAAAATATTTACTTAAATTTAAATCTATAGGTTCATCTTCTAATTCTGCCATTGAAGTATCTAAACCATGAGCAAGGATCATTCTTGGCCTTATATCTATCTTTATACTCCTTAAAATATTTTCATTAAGTTCAAGATTAATATATGTATTTGTAAAGTAAAAACCTTTATCAGTTTTAAGCGTGTACAACTTTTTCCATTTTGGCCGATCAAAATATTTTTTCATAGGTATTGTTATCTCTTCTTCCTCGCCTAATCCTTCTTTTTTAACCGTTTCTAAAAATATATTTATATAATCAGCATTGAGACCGAATATATTAAGAGTTTCAAGTGATTTAATCTCATCTTTATTTTCATTGCTTCTTTTTAGGGATAACTCTTTCCCTTTAAGCCTAACTCCCCTTCCAAATAATTGAATTTAAAATTGCTAAGGGCTTTTATAATTTAGAAATTAAGAA
>NMQN01000730.1 GCA_003575245.1 Candidatus Atribacteria bacterium 1244-E10-H5-B2
AGATTTCTCCTCTGTTCCGATGCTTGGGCTTATCTCTGGATCTAAATTATGATAGATCCCTGGGGGAAGATCCGGGGGTAGAAATTATTTTTTAAATGCGGTGTAGTTGTAAAATTTTATACTTTATTCGGGTTTTTAGAGAAGTTAGCATACAATCGTAAGCGGAAAATGAAAAATGCAAAATAGAGCGTTCACAGAAAAGAACGTCCGATAAACTTTTTTATGTAAAGTAATCGGGGGGTAGTAGTATATATTATTTTTCGTTAGGAATCTTGACAAATACAAGATAACGATGTAATGTAAGAAGAAAAAGAAAAAGAGGTATAGAAATGGCTATCAGAATCAAGAATCAAAAGTATTACCGGACCGAGGACCTGGCGGATATATTACCGCTGAATATAAGGTCTATTCAACAATATATTAGAGATGGGAAGATCCACGCGGTTAAGATCGGATTATTTTGGTATATTTCAGAGGCTAACCTGAATTTGTTTCTTCGCGGGGGTTATGAGTTAGATAAAAAATAGGAGAGGAGATTAATTATGAAGATAAAATTTGACGATCAGATACAGGCCGGGGCTATTATATCTGCAGTGATACTAGGAATAGTTTTTCTGATATCTAAAATTTAATATCACCCGGGTAGAGGGTTTTATTAATCTTTCCTTCTATTCCGGGTTTTACCGGCAGGGAAAATCTAGTCCAATTCCTTCCCTGCCGGTGTATAATTATAAAGTGTCAGGGTCTAAAGTGAAGCGAAGCGCTGACTTTGGCAAAAAGAGGGGGGTGTTTCGCGGTACCACCCTAAAAAAGAGAGGATCAAGTTTGAGTGGGATCTCCTTCTTGGTCCTCTCTAAAAAGGAGGTCCTTATGAAAAATAAAAGAAAGAGAAAAGTTAATCCCTGGAATCCTCTTCCGCCATATGCACAGATAGAGGAGAAGTTGGTTAGGTCTAAGGGATTTGTAGATTTAAAGGCACATACAAAGTGGTTATTCGTAGAATTTAGACTACGATATAAAGGCAACAATCCCAGGGAGATAATATTCATCGAGAGTGAAGGAAAAAAGATTATGAACCCTAGGACATTTACAGCGGATTGCAGGGAACTAATTAAGCGTGGTTTCATTGATCTAGTGAAGCGTGGAGGATTTTATAAACAACCTCATGTATTTGGTTTGTCTAACAGGTGGAAGAAGTATGGGACTAAAGATTTTATTGAGTGTGATTTAGATAAACTACTTCCGTAAATATTTAAAAAAAAGTGGGTATTTATAGGGGTCCTTTTTGCACCCCTATAAGGGTGCATTTTTGCACCCCTACGAGGGGAAATAGGGTGCATTTTTGCACCCCTACGAGGGCATTTATAGGGTGCATTTTTGCACCCGTTATGTATATATGTATAACCATTTATCCTGCCGGGTTGTTCAACTAAGGTCTTTTCCTAGAATGGTATCTTAAATTTAAAAGGTATTGCACAAGAGGGAAATATAAAGGGTTGGGAGACGAGGTAATAATTAGAGGATTTTTTTATAATAACAAAGGGTTCCTTTAAAAGACTATGGCCGGTTACTGATCAGTAGAAAAGCAGGGTCGTGCTACTCTATGAGTGTGTCAAAAGTGCAATAAAAAAGAAAATAAATAAAAAATTTAAAGAAAATAAATTATAATTTACGAGTTAATAGAAAACCGGTTTCCCACGCCTGGCCAGTCAGAGTTCTGCTACTACTAGATCGCCTACCGGTAGAATCCTGCCCATCGGAATCATACCGAAACACACCTAAACAAGAACATTACAGTGATTAGGCTAATAAGTGCGTCTCTTTTATTTCGCAGTCGGTTTGATACGGAGAGAGTACGGAGTTGATAAAGAGGGAACCTGAAGAAAAAGCCCTTCAAATATGGCTTTTAAGGGGGGTCTAATAGGTCCAGAGGTATAAACGTAAAGGGCTATATGAAATTAACGATTAAAGACCCATTCTCGCAAGCATAGAAAAAAACGCTGTTAGCCTTATATAATAAGGGTTACAGCGTTTTTCTGCTATAAATGGTAATTAGCCTGTCTTTTATGACGGATTGTCGTTAGAGTTCGGCTCTTTTAGAGAGAAAAAAGTCATAGGGATAAGACTCGAAGCATTGATAGAGGGGCGGGGCAAGGGCGAGAGGTTTTGCCGATACTCTAACATTTAAGCTTGTAGAGGCTAGGTGAATCGCCCGCAGTTTTTCCTTCCCCCTTATGCTTCCCCCCTAATGAATCATAGCCTAACATTAAAGCCTTGCGTGAAACGAATACCCGAAGCGTAAAGCCCACAATTCAAGGGAATTTAGCAAGGGTTGAGTTGGTAGCAAGGCTAAAAAGAAGGGGGATAAGAGGGGGGTTTTAGGGGGGATTTAAGGGGGAAGGAATTTTACCCGCCCCGTTCTCCTGGTAAGAACGCTAAAAAACAACGGTTAGAGGAAAGAACTCTTATATAACAACGGTTAGAGAAGATTTCTCCTCTGTTCCGATGCTTGGGCTTATCTCTGGATCTAAATTATGATAGATCCCTGGGGGAAGATCCGGGGGTAGAAATTATTTTTTAA
>NMQN01000785.1 GCA_003575245.1 Candidatus Atribacteria bacterium 1244-E10-H5-B2
AAATAACCTTCAAGAATAAACTAATAAAAAATGTTCGAGCCAAAAAATGTGGTGGTCAACACGGCATTGACGATATTGCACAAATGGTTTGGAGAAGTCCATCACCGATTACAAAACAAAGAATATATCGAACAATAAAACAAGTAGCTTTTAATATGAACATTACAAGAGCCTGCTTTGATAGTGCCGGCCGGAAGCATCTGTTTTTTAATAACGGCGAGGCCATAGCAGTATCCGCAGAGGTGCGGAAAGCTATTTCCCCAAAGAAATGGGTAAAAGAAGAAGTGAAAAGAAAAGAGGAGAGAAATAATAAAAGAGTGGATTAATTCCGGAAGGATTGAGGATATAAATAGCAAGAGATAAAAAAACCTATAAACATACCACCTGTAAAGTTTTTGTGTAATATTGTATTTTAGTAAAAATAAATAGTATAATATAAATGTAGGATAAGGAATTATCCTTTAAGCCGGGGTGTCCCAACACGACACATACCGAAATGACATCGGGTTATTGTAAAAAGAATAGGAGTGTTTTTGACCGGCACCAGCACCATTTTAGAATCGCTATGATTCTTTAATGGTGCTTTTTTTTGTTGAAAATAAGAAAGAATCCCGACTGGTGAGGACCAGGATTCCTTCTTAAAGAATTTAATATATACCCAGGAACTCCATTTTTTAGGGTATATCAACCTGAAAAGGCTTCTTTATTTTAGCAGGTGATAGAAGAAATTACAAGTAAAGGGGGTGAGAGAATTGGAGAAGGAAAAAATAATCGATAGCTTCGATGTATCGGATCAGTTTAAATTGAAACTATGCACCGGTGAATTTCGAGGCGAAAGCAGAATAGATTTAAGGATATACGTATCAAAGGAAAAAGGAAAGCTGGATGTTCCCACAAAAAAAGGAATAATGATTCACGCGGAACATCTGGATCGACTTATAGAAATGACCGAAAAGTTAAAAGATATTTAGCAGGTGGCTAAAAAAGGTTAAATAAAAGCTGGGCAGAAAACTGCCTGCGTCTAAAAGGCGTGATTGGAGGGCAGGCTAACTCCTTTACTTCCAATTACGCCAATTAGGCATAAGGAGAGTAAATTATGCAAGTATTAACAGAGACATTTTTAAAAGCATTATTCAATGGAGTAGATGAAAAGAGCTACATTGATATCAGGACTTTTGAACTTATAAAAGATGAACCTAAACCTAAATTCAAAGAGCAATTCTTTGAAAGGATAAAAGATATTGATAGACTAACCAAATTGCTAAATACAGACCATTTCAAAAATCTTAATGTCCATTTTGGAGTATGTCCCAGATGTCGTCAGGGAACAGGAACCGAAAAAGATGTAAAAGTCTTACAGGCACTTTATTGTGATATAGACTGCAAAAGAAAAGACAAGCCCAACTTGCCAACCAAAGAGGAGGCTTTACAAAAGATAAAAAGTTTTAAAATTCCTCCATCTATAATAATAGATTCAGGACAAGGCTATCATTTGTATTGGCTATTATCAGAGGCAATCAACATTAAGAATAGCACTTATACCTTAAATTTAAGAGGTGTGTTAGCAGGTTTAGCAAAAGCCTTAGGAGCTGATATTGCTGGCAAAGATTTATGTCGTTGTTTAAGGATGCCGAATACTTTTAATTTTAAGCCTGACCATAATGGAGGTCTCCCAGTTGAGGTTATTGAGTTTGAGCCTACTATTAAATATGACATTAAACAATTTAAACAATTTTATATCAAACAAGAAGAGAAAGTTTTAGGGAAAGTGGCAATAGAAAAAGAGAAGATTAAAGGTTGGATTAGTAATTCAGAGAATATTGTATTACCTAATAAGTTTTATGAACTTCTAAAGTCGAACAAAAAGCTAAAAGCAAGTTGGGATGGAGAAAGACCTGACTTGGGGGATACGACTAAGAGTGGTTATTCTATGTCTTTAACCAGTATATTAGTCAACTACAATACTTTTACAGATGAAGAGATTATCAAAGCGATGATAGTCCAACCGAACGGGAAGCTTAAAGAGAATGACCCAGAATATTTACTTTATACATTAAAGACTGCTAAAGGGAACTTCGCTATAAAACATCCAACAAAATTTAATGTCAAACTATATTCAGAAAAGATAAGAGAAAAATATAGCTTAATTTATGATTATTTAGGTAGGTTTTGGTATTACAGTGTAACGAAAAAGATTTGGAAGTTTGGAGCAGAAAAATGGATAAATGCAATATTAAGAGAAGAGATATTAAAACCAGAACATTGCTCTGTCCATTATGTAAATGAAGTTATCAATGAACTAAAAGGTAAGTGCTATAAAGAGGAAGATACAATAGAACCTCCTTTAAATTTAATTCCTTTTAACAATGTTATATTCGATTTGGATACAGATAAAACTATAGAATACTCCCCTGAATATTTCTTTATCAGCAAATGGGCAGTAAAATATAATCCCCAAGCTCCCAGTTGTAAAAAGGTAGATGATTTTTTAAACGACATAGTTGAAGAAAAAGATGTTATCACTTTAAAAGAATTTGCTGCTTATCCTATGTGGGGAAGTATCCCTAATCCCAGAAGTC
>NMQN01000487.1 GCA_003575245.1 Candidatus Atribacteria bacterium 1244-E10-H5-B2
GGGACTTTAAGGATGGAAACACCGGAAGTGGAGAGACATTAAACCATACCTTTAGCTCTATCGGAAGTTATAAAGTTGAACTTACTGTAACAGATGATAAAGGGGCTACAGCTCCGACAACAAAAACTATAATTGCAAAAAAGTCTCATAACTGAATAGTTACAAGGGACGGTTGTCCGCTCCATTTTCTAAGCGACGATTTTGTGACAAAGACCGTCGCTAATATAAAAAATGGCAAAAAAATAAAGATTATTAATGATCGGGCAGAAATAATAAAGAAAAAGAAAATATTTAAGAAGGTAGAGGAAAATGGAAAATAAAACTTGTCATAGTTGCAAAAATTTTAAATTGTTTACTATAAAAGAGATGGAGCAGGCTTTTAAAATATATGAAAAAATTAAAGAAATAAACATTGGCAAGATGGTATTTATAGGCCGGTGTAAATTCTTTTCAAAATATCCTTCCTGGCAAAAAGAAAAATATTTCTGGCAGAGGAGAAACGAAATGGGACAGACAGATATATTAAAAATAATGAGCCGTAAATGTGTGTATTATAAATATGGCCGAAACGAGCGAGAGGCTCAAATGGAATTTGACCGGCGGTGGCGACAAGCTCGTAAGGTATTGGCTATAAATAGTAAAGAGCCGGCAGAAATAAATTTGGCAGAGCTAATGAAAATGAAATTACCCAAGCCAGTTACGGAGAATTTTTATTGTGAGGGTTATGGAGAATGGGTCTATGAATGTCCTAAGAACTATATTAGGCTATCACTATCAGAAGAGGTAAGAAAGCCCATAATGGGGATTGCCTGTTACACTGGCGTTGGTTGGTGCCAGCTATCAAATGAAGAAATTGAAGAGCACCGCAAGGGAAGAAAAAGATATATGTATTATGGCAAAAATACAATATATAATTTTTAAATAAAAATAAATAAAGGAGTAAAAATGAAGACACACTCACTCGAACTTAAATTTTCTAAACCCAGTAAGACAGGCTTACCTAGACTCCAATATAACGCACAGATATATATTAAAACATATACCGTACAGCAAGATTTTAAATTCATAACCCCAGATTGTGTTACCTTAAGAGAGTTTGACTACCAAATAAATCGGCTCCAAAAAGAGCTCGAAGATATTAGAAAGAAGGCTAAGAAAAAATTTTTAAGTGTTAGTAAAAAAGGAGTTAATAAATGTCTGGTAAAAAAGAACTTAAAGAAACTCTTTTAGGCGATAGAGAACTTTTTTTAGACCAAGAAATACAATTTAAACTAACTATCATCGGAAGAATGTTAAACGAAAGATTAACCGAAGAGGAAAAAGAGAGATTTGAGAGTCAATACGGGAATGATCCAAGGCGATTATGTAAAACTTTAGATAAACAATTTGATAAAAAAGGTATGAGAATTGGTTCAGCTCCTGGAGAATGGATAAGAAAATATAATAAATTTGAAAGAGAAAGCGATGAGAGAACGAGAGATTAGAGCAGGTTTATAATTAGCTTGATCCTTTACAGCAAGAGAAGATAATGCAAGAGGCAGAAAATAGGCTACCAGAGTTTTGGAAAGTTCAGTTGAATAAGGAAAGAATTAAAGGGAAAACTTCAAAAATGCTTGAGGTCGTCCTGGAAGAAAAGAGAAGAGAAATAATAAAAGAGTGGATTGATTCCGGAAGGATTAAAGTGTAATAAAGAACCGCAACCTGTTACATATTGTGAAAAGCTATAAAGTTAACCCCTGGAATTATTTCTCTTATAGAACAATAGCCCGATGAAAGCGAAGAGGGGAGAAATAATAAATATATATTACAAGGATTAAGGATAGATAAAAATGGCCGACAACCAAATTATTTACATTTTAAATGTTTTTAATCAATATGAGCACTGCTTTACTTTCGAAGACCTCTCAAATTTTGCAGAGCTGGATTTTGATAGTAAGTTACTTAAACATGCACTTTTGAACGATTCTAGATTTATATTGATGAATAAAGGAAGCTCCAATAAAAAGTATTTCATACCAAAAAGAAGGCTTTTTCAATGGTTTTGCCAATTGAATCTTAAATTAGCACAAGCCAAACAAACTCGACTTAGCAAACATCAACTGGCAAAACTTATGGACCTTCTTTGTATTCACGAACGATGGGATACTCCACCAACGGAAGTTATTCAGTTTGGTAAACAGTTCGGATTCATTGGAACCGCTTGGACAGAGGATCAATATATCTTTCCCTTAGCTTATATTTTGTCATTCATGTCATATAGCTTATCCGAAGTTACCATTAAGTACATAATAAAGGAAATTTCATCGAATACAATAGATGTAAATTTTTCTTTTAAACATCTTGCTCAGGAGTTAATTCAAGAGAAATTTTCTTGTTTTACTGAAAGTGAGAACTATATTATAAAAGCAAGAGAAGGTCTTCTAACAGGTAAAAAAATAACGCTAGAATGGCTTGGGATTCACTATGATATTACGAGAGAACGAGTCCGACAGTTAGAATTCAAATTCTGGCGTAAGCTTCGAAATCCTGTCCACGCTCCCACCTTTTCCAGAGCTCTAATCTATAATATTATG
>NMQN01000836.1 GCA_003575245.1 Candidatus Atribacteria bacterium 1244-E10-H5-B2
TATTCCCTCGACTTCTGATCCTCCCTTTCCTGGCGTAACTCCTGCTATAATATTTGTTCCATATTTTTTCATTATCTCAGTTTGCAATTTCCCCGATTTTCCTGTTATTCCTAATACCAATACTTTTGTATTTTTATCAATTAAAATAGACATCTAATTCTCCATTACTTTTTTTACAGCTTCTTTAACTGCTTTATTTAAACTATCAAAAACTGGTATATTCTCATTCCTCATTAATTGTTTACCAATTTCTTCCTTCGTGCCACACATTCTTATAAAAATCGGGATCTCTTTCTTAAATTCTTTTTTAAACTTGACTATTCCTTCTGCCATGTCATCCATCCGATTAAAACCACCAATTAAAACCACTAATATACTTTTAACCGATGAATTGCTCGTTACCATTTTCAAGGCTTTAAACATTACTTCTGAATTAGTAATTCCTCCCATTTCACAAAAACTGGCTACCTTACCACCAAAATCATTTATCAAATCGAGGGTGAGAAGCCCCGTGCCTGCTCCATCAGAAATTAATCCAATATTTCCAGAAAGAGTAACATATGTTATTGTATCTTCTTTGAATTTAGAAATACCCGAATCTTTTTTATCCTGGATTAATTTTTTTTCTTCTTTTAATTTTTGAAAAAATTCTTCATGGCGAAAATAGGATTGATCATCAAGATTTATTTTTGAATCAATGGCTACTAATCCATGGGGAGTAATTGCGAGGGGATTTATTTCAACTAAAGTTGCATCATGTTCTTTAAATATTTTATACATTGCTCCAATTATTTTTTTAAATTCTGAATAATTTTCTATATTAATTTTTTTCGCAATAAAGCGAATTTGATATTCTAATATTCCTAAAAAAGGATCAAACTCAATAAAATATATCTTCTCTTTATTCAATTTAGCGCTTTTCTCAATATCAATACCACCAGCGGTTCCTACGATTAGTATAGGAGTTGATTTACCCCTATTGAAGGTTATTGAAATATAAATTTCTTTTAAGATATCCACTTTTTCCAAAGCCAGTATAGCTTTGACTTTCTCTCCTTGAATGCTTAGGGTGAATAAATCATTTATAGTCTTGGATACATCAGTGTTCCCATCCCAAATTTTAATCCCTCCAGCTTTTCCTCTACCCCCGACCAAGACCTGAGATTTCAAAACCAAAGATGGTGTTAGATTTTTAACTTCATCATTTTTATGAATTAAAAACCCTGATTGAACCGGAATTCCGTATTTTTTAAATATCTCCTTACCCTGAAATTCATATAACTTCATCCAATATCCTCCATCTTTACATCTAAATCCCTTGCAAGGTTTACTCCTGCATTAAATGCTTTTAGATTAATATCAATAAAATTTTCCTTCACCGTCGAGCTTATAATTTCTCTAAAATCATCCGCACTGGTCCATTTAATTAATTTTTGTAAAAATCCTAAAATAACCATATTGGCTGCGATTCTATTTCCACTTTCTATTGCCATTTCAGTAGCAGGCACTTTATAAATACTGACATCAACAGAAGGAATCTTGGTTACAAGTTTAGGATCAACGATTAAAATTCCCTTCTTTTTTAAGGTATATAAATATTTATCCAATGCGCTTTGGAATAAAGAAACAAAAATATCTTTATATTCAGTGGTAGGCGAATTGATTGGCCTATCTGAAATAATTAATTCTGATTGACATTCCCCTCCCCTTGCTTCAGAACCATAGGACTGGGTTTGTACCACGTATAAATTTCCCTTCCTGACCATGGTTGTACCTAAAATGACTGCGGTCAAGATAATGCCCTGACCTCCAAAACCGCTAATTCTAATACTTAAGGGTTTCAATGACTTCCCTCCCTAAATAGACTGGTTCCTTGAAAGACTGGTCGTTTTTTATGTATAAATTCTCCCAGAATAAATTTATTTTTTAATTCATCTTCACTCAATTTTTCGGCTTTTATTTTTGAAATAGATTTATTTTCAATCCACTTTAATACTTTTTCCGGATTACCGGTTTTCAAAGCATAACGGCCAAAGTTAGTGGGACACTGAGACAAGATTTCAACCAAAGAAAATCCTTCATGCTGCAAGGCTTTTTTAATAGATTTAATGGTTTGAATGGGCTTGGCTGTACTCCATCGGGCAACATAAGTGGCTCCGGCACAAATAGCAAGCTTACAAATATCAAAGGGTTTTTCCTTGCTTCCAAATGGTGTGGTCATGGTAACCGTATCTAA
This sequence comes from Candidatus Atribacteria bacterium 1244-E10-H5-B2, assembly GCA_003575245.1. The sequence continues at coordinate 2,237 of NMQN01000836.1, forward strand.
AAGAGTGGTTGGAGCAACTTGCCCTCCCGTCATGGCAAAATTAAAATTATTAACCATAATGACGGTGACATCAAGGTTTCGCCGGGAAGCATGTAAAAAATGGTTACCACCGATAGACACTAAATCGCCATCACCAGCAAATATCACTACTTTTAGATCCGGTCTATATAATTTTATGCCGGTTGCCCATGCTAATGTTCTTCCATGGATACCATGAAGCGAATCAGTATTTAGATAAATGGGGATTCTTGCCGTACAACCCACCCCACCGATTGTGACTATCTTTTTAAAATCTAACTGTAAATCATCCACTGCTTTTAAAAAATAATT
>NMQN01000792.1 GCA_003575245.1 Candidatus Atribacteria bacterium 1244-E10-H5-B2
TACCTTAACAATATATTCCCCGGATTCAACTGCTTTATCATTCAAATTAATTTTCCAGGCTCCATTATATAATTTAGTCGGAGAGATCGCACTAACCTCCTCTTTGGAGAACTGAGTCATGACAACACCATCAAAGTCAGTCAATAAAACTTGTAAATTTATATTCTTATAATCTTTACTACTTCCAATTTGTGATTGAATATTAATTGATTGATCCTCGCCAACTTTGTAAATCTGTTTATCTACATCTAACCTGCCGGTAAAATTAGTGTTAGCCATAGTAATATTTTGCATATCTTTTAAAGTGAAAAAATAGGTGACAAAATCAATTGATTTTCCTGCAGGTATAGATATAGCAGCGGTATAATTTTCAAAATTTGCAGTGGGTTTTGCACCTCTTGTATCTTTATAATTTTTTCCCCACGACCATACTCGAAGACCATCAAAGAAATCAGCTGGTTCCCAGAGTTTGATAAGTGTATCTCCTGCATCACTATTATTTATTGCAATAAATGCTTCCCTCATTTTATCCATTTTTATATTGAATAAGCCAAATTGTTCAAAGTTAGACCACTTACTCCAGACCGAAGGCCAAGAAATTACATCTCCTGTCATGCCCATCCAGTTATCTTTACTTTTTTCTATAATAACCTCAGAAGTAGGAATAATAAAGTGGCTGTTATCTGTTAGGCCACCACCTGGAGCAACAACTGCATAGTCACTTAATTCAATAGGTATATCTTCATCGCTCTTATTACTAATTTTGGTTTCTATTTGTACCAGTGATGCATCTTGTTCAACTATTATCCAGGCTTCCATAAAAGCTAAACTCATGGGATCTTCACTCCATACATATACTTTGACTATTGCAGGCCCCTTTTCTATTAACTCATACTCTAAATCATAGGGTTGGCGAGCTCTGGGGTTCCAGGGAATTGACAAATAATAACCCCCAAATTCCACTACATAGTCCCTGTCCATTTTCACAGGAGATGGTCTTTTGCTGCTAAAAAACTCATGGTTATCGGTTGGCTTAAACAAATAATCAAAAATAAGACGTCCCCGGTTCGGAACAACGGACATTTTAATATACTTGTTCTCTATTATAATTATATCAGGATTAGTTTTGGTAGTTGCCAATTCAGCTGCCGGCATAACATACTCATCGGTTAAAATTGTAACATTAACATCTTCAGGGGGTGTAAGAATGACTTCAGTAGCGGATGTAGTGTTAACTTTTTCAAGAGAAAAAGGTTGCTCTGACACCGGAGCTGCTTTAGTACAATCAACTATATTAACCATTAAGATAACCGTAAATATTAATGTTAAGAAAATCACTTTAATTCTATTTATTATTAACATAAATTTTCCCCCATATACTGTTTTATGCAATAAGTAGTAACCTTTCTAATCTTAGTAATGATAATTAGGTAAGGATAAAATTAATTCTTTTTCTTTATTGTTTTAATGCACCTCCTATGAAACCTCTAATAAATTGCCGTGCTACAGGAAAAAATAGTACAATAACTGGCACGATTATTAACATCGAACCTGCCAAAAGAGGACCCCACTCAATATACTGTTCAGCTGTAAGAGTCGCCAGTCCCAGAGTAACCGTTCTTTTGCTGCTGCTTAATAGTAGAATGGAAGCAAACATGTACTCACCCCAAGCAATTACAAACGAATACACCGCTACCGTTACAATTCCAGGGGCAGCTAATGGAAAAGTAATCTTTAAAAAAATAGTCATTCGACTAGCACCATCAACAGTTGCCGCTTCCTCTAATTCTAATGGTATGGTTAGAAAGAAAGAAGTCAGCAACCAAGTACAGAATGGTGCAGATAGAGCAGTATAAATAATTTTTTAACCTATATTGGAGTTATAATACTGTTAGCGATAGTTTTGTTTCCAGTCTTCTGCATACTTATCTCTTCTTTTAAACCTCTACTTGAACTGATATTCTTTGGGACAGGTTTTTTCCCTCAGAAATTTACCTTGGCTAATTATGTAAGTTTAATTTCAGTACAAACACCCATTAGAAATTTCCCTTTATTTCTATTAAATAGCTTAAAGGTTTCATTAGGCACTGTGTTGCTTTCTGTTCCGATTGCCTCACTTGGAGGTTATGGAATGGCTAGATATCAATATCCGGGAAGAGATGTTTTGGCTCGATCAATGTTATTTATTTATGTGTTTCCTACAGTTTTGCTACTTATCCCTATTTATAAAATGTTTCAAAATTCAGGGTTGCTGGATACACATTTGGGTTTAATAATTATTTATACTGCTCTATCTGCACCATTCTGTACTTGGTTGCTGACTTCTTTCTTTCAAACTATACCATTAGAATTAGAGGAAGCGGCAACTGTTGATGGTGCTAATAAAATGACTATTTTTTTAAAGATTACTTTTCCATTAGCTGCCCCCGGAATTGTAACGGTAGCGGTGTATTCGTTCGTAATTGCTTGGAGTGAGTATATGTTTGCTTCAATTCTACTATTAAGCAACAGTAAAAGAACAGTTACTCTGGGACTGGCGACTCTTACAGCTGAACAGTATATTGA
>NMQN01000296.1 GCA_003575245.1 Candidatus Atribacteria bacterium 1244-E10-H5-B2
CCTTTATTTATAAGGGTTTCAAAAATTTAAAATTAAAATAATATGGACTTCTGGCGTGTAATGGCGTATTCTACGACAAAACATTTGACAAAGTATCTTCTATCCTTTATGATGATGGTAGAAAATTTTCGAGTACTCGAAATCAAATTACTGAAATTTTAGATAATAACAATGCTGAACGCTATGAATTGTTGTTACGTAACAACAATCTAACTATGAAGGAGGATAGAGAAATGAAAAGGCAAAAGACCCCAGTGGTTTTGACCAGGGAAGAGGTAGAAAAGTTAATAGAGGTAGGGGCAGGGATAGAGAGGTTTTGTAAGAAGAAGCTAATGGAGGAGAAGCTAAAAGGTTCAAAGTCTCTGAACTATTTGAAGAATAACATCTTTTTAACGATACGCAACCAAGCCATTATAAGGCTTTTGTTTAGCACGGGGATCAGAAATAGCGAAGCCTGCAACCTAAATGATGAGGATATCTACTTTGAAGAGAATAGAATTAAGATCAGGGCTGGGAAGAGAGGGAATGATGAATACCAACCCTTAACTAAAGATGAGACCTGGAAGGAGCTAAGAAGATATCTAAGAGCAAGAAAAGCCTTTAAATACAACAGGGGCAATGCTTTCTTTATTGGCAAAAATGGAGAGAGGGTCAATCCCCGGGAGCTGCAAAGATTTGTTAAGGAATATGGGAAGGGAGCAGGGATCCAGAAGCAAGTTTATCCCCATATCCTGAGGCATAGCTTTGCAACGGAATATCTAAGGACTACCCGGGATTTGAGGCTAACGCAGAATGCTATGAGGCATAAGAATCTGATGAGCACGATTGTCTATACTTACGTTTCTAAAGATGATGTGGCCAACGGGCTGGAGAAAGCGAACTTATAAACGCTTTTACTTATAGGGCTTTGAGAATGATTATCCCATTTTATGGGGTAGATTCTAGATTAAAAAGAGAAACTGTCAGAATCTGATAGTTTCTTTCCTTGGCGGTTGAAGAGCAACATCAGCTAAAACAAGGATTGAAAGCTCTTTGAAACTTTCAAACGCGTTTGAAAGTTCAGACCACTGCGGGGGTGGGGATATCCCTTATCCTATAAGGCTTTTAGCTAAAAACTACGCTATATATGGGGGTATGTTTTAAGGGTCAAGAAAGTCAGTCAAGCGGTTTGAAAGCCTTTGTTTATAAGGGCTTTAGCAACGTCCTATAACAGGTGTTATGTAAAGTAATTTAAAAACAGGTTAGTTAGGTAGAAAATTTTTTATATTAGTTTCTTTCTTTGCTATGTTTGTTTGTATATGGTAAGATTAGGTATATCGAATATAAGGGGGTCTAAAGTTATGGCTAACAAAACTATCAGGATCGGAAAGAAACAATTTTATAATGTAGAAACCTTAGCGAAAATGTTATCTATACCAGTGCAAACGGTCAGGCTGTATATACGAAGGGGCAGGATCAAAGCTTTAAAGATAGGTAAATTCTACCTGGTAAGTGAAGAAAACTTACAGAAATTTCTTGATGGGGAAGGTGATAAATAGCTATGGCACCTAAATATAAATGCTCTAATTGTCATCGGGTATTTTATGGCTGGGGTATGAAAAGTAAATGCTCTAACTGCGGTGGTAAGCTCCAGGAAGTTTATTCTGATAATAAGAAAAAATTAGCTGAAGGAGGTGATTATTATATAGATTAAAGACAGGAGATATGGGAGTCTTTTTGTAAGATATTTAAAAATTTAAGGAGGATTAAAAAGAAATGAAAAGGAAGCATTCTTTAGTAGTTGTGTTTTTAGTACTCGCAATCTTCCTAAGTGGTTGTGGCGGAGTGGTAACCCCTTCGATTTCAGATAAAGTACAAATACAGAATCTAATAAGTAATTTTTGTGTAGCGGCATCTGATGGAAATTGGAGCTTGGTTCAAAGTTATTACTATCCCAATTCGACAGCCTATCAAATGTTAGAACAGCTTGAAGATTTATATAATTCTTACCCACAACAAACTGGGGTGACATTATCAGTAACTCCTACTATATATTCAATAGATATAACAGGGAATGAGGCAACTATATCAGTTAGTTTTTATATGCAAATATGTTACCAAGGAGAATGTACAAGTGTTTCAGGTGGAAAACAAACTATGGGTCTAATAAAAAGTAGTGGAAAGTGGTACCTATTATAGTTAACTAAAATATTAAAGAGGGCCAGGGAAAACCCGCTGACTGAGATCGTTTCTCATTAGGTTACAATCTCAATCTTTGGGAATTCCCCGACCCTTCTATCTTATCATAAAAATAAGAAAGAAGGTAAAAAAATGGATATGTTTTTTGTATGGTTAGGGTTTATATTAGTTGCAGGTGGATTTGTTTATATCGGTATTTGGCAAAAAAACGAGCCGAGAAGGATCCATGGATATATAGAGAAGGAAAGAAAATTCATTAAAAAGATGATTGATTTCGATAAAAGATAATCTGGCGGTCCAGTCTTTCTCTCTCCAGAGTTCACTGGATTGCCGGCCCTGCTCCCCGATTACTAAAACTCTCTCGGGGAGCGGCTGAATTTATATAATTTATACAATATTTTTTAAAAATTTGTGGCTGCTATACTTGTGGGATAAATGTTTATGCCTAAAGAAAAGGAATATTTATGCGAAGAATAGCGATATTAAATTTTAAAGGTGGAACCGGGAAAACTACGACAGCGGTAAATTTATCTTATGCTCTATCTCTTAAAAATTATAAGGTTTTAATTGTGGATTGTGATCCTCAAGGAACAGTTTCGAGCTGGCTCGGTCTAAATCCTGAAAATACTTTATACGATCTACTTACTGGTGAGGCTCGATTAGAAGATTGTATTTATCCGGCCAGGAGCAAATTGGATATTATTGCCAGTAATAAATATTTAGCACGTATCGAGTTTAAATTAACTAAAGGGGAAGCTGTAGAAAAGGTCTTTAGTAAAAAATTTAGAACTTTGAAGGAATATGATTTTATTTTCTTAGACTGTCCACCGAGTTTTAGTATTCTAAATCTTAACGCTTTAGAATATGCAGAGGAGATATTTCTACCGGTGAGTATGGATTATTTATCACTTCGAGGAGTAAAACAGGTTATAGAATTGTTACCCGAGAATATTAAGCTAACCAAAATAATACCAACCTTTTATGATAAGAGGACCAGGAAAAGCAAAGAGATATTAGAAGATTTAAAAAATTTCTTTAAAGATAAGGTTACTAAGCCCATAAGAATAAACACTCGAATATCAGAATGCAATAGCTTCCATAAGACAATTTTCGAGTATGATCCTAAAAGTAGGGGGGCAATTGATTATAAAAATTTAGCTGAGGAGATAATAAAATGAAGAAAAGAACCGGTGAAAGCATGAAGGACCTAATGCTGGGTGAAGAATTGTATAAAAGGAAATCTACTAGTAAGACAGTAAAACAGCATACCAGCAAAACAGTAAAACGACAAACCGATAAACCAGCAAAGCAGAATACAGTTAATAAAAAGGCTACCTACTACATTAGAGACTCTTTAGTTAAAAGGCTAAAATATTTAGCAGTAGAAAGAGAAAAGGATTTATCTAGCCTGGTTAGTGAGGCCATCGAGGATCTAATAAAAAAATATGAATGATAAACTAGCATTTACATCAAATAGGAGAAAAGAATAAATGAAAAATAAAAAAGAAAAAATAAAGGTGACGCCTGAAGAGCTTGGCAAAGTATTGTGTGTATTCAGCCACAATATGACATGTAGGTACTTAGATGACGAAGAAATGCTTCAGGGTTTAGGAATTAAAAAAATAGAAGGAGATTCACTTTATCACCAAGACAAAAAAAAACGGCAAAAAACACATTTAGGTGTAGAGATAGTAACAGCATTATTTTATTTTACTGTTTTACAAATTGACGAACTCTTCAAGGGTGAAGAAATAGGAAATAGAATTTTGGATAGTATGCGTGAAGCACATCATAAGGTAATGGATTTAGATGAAGCAGGAATCAATATTGCAGAAGAACATTTTGTAAAGAGATATGAAGAGTATACGGATGCAAGTGAGGAAAAGAGAGGACCTAATTGGTTATGGCCAGTAACTCACCATATACTTAACAATTTAAGACAGGAAAAAACAGAAGACTGGCGTCCTATGGCGAAATTAATGATATTCTTGGAAAATGTTACGGTAGAAATTTCTGATTTAATAAAAAATAAATATGAAATTGTTAACAGGCTTTCCTAGTGGCAAAAATCACTGCACAGGAGAAAAGAATAATGAAGTTAGAAAAGGTATTCTAAAAAATTAAAGGGGGTATTTAGAAAATGAAAAGGAAATATTTTTTAGTAGTTTTAATTTTGATACTGGCTATACTTTTATCGGGTTGTGGTGGTGGAGATTCTACTAAGAGTGGAGAGGTAATAACAACGGAGATAAAACAGGAGATTAAAAATATAAATGAGGGATCTGCAAGCAAGTATATTTCGATCACTAATATTAAAGAAAGCGTTGGAACATCTGTTTCCGTCGATGTTGAGTTTTTATATGAACCTGAATCGTATGACGAAGTTAAAATTTGGACTGATTCTGTTTGTAAAAGTTGCCATAAAGTTTTGAAAAAATATAATATTAATTATTCCACCTATGTTTGGGCAAAGCGTCCTAAGGGTGAAGGTTTTATAAAAATATATGGAAGGACCAACTACGATAAATATTCAGGTATATTCAAATTCAAAGACGCAAAAGAACTTAATTTATAATTAATAAATTTCCGAATGGGGTTAAAAGATGAAGAATAAAATAGCCTATATCCCCAGTCAAAAAGAATTTCTCCAGAGGGAGTAGTAATAGGCTATAAAGAGTAAAGAGATGCGAACTAGGGCTATCAGGGAACGTTTTTTGGGGTATTCTGAACAGTTTATTCAATAATAAAAGGTGGTGAAAGAATAGAATGGAATCCAGGGACAAAATAAAAAAGATACTCGTAGATCGATTAGGAGTTGTTGAAAGCAAAATTACCGAAAATTCTTCTTTTATTGATGATCTGGGTTTAGATTCTTTAGATATAGTTGAACTAATAATGCTTTTTGAAGAAGAATTCAATATAGAAATTCCGGATGAAGATATGGAAAAAATTAAGACTGTCGGAGATGCGATTAAATACTTAGATAAATAAAAATATAAGGGAATGGTCTAAAGAATGATGCCAATAAAGCTAAAGGCTTTAGAAGAAACCAGGGCTTTCTATAAGGCGGAATTGGAGAAGGAAGAACTGACGGAAAAAGAAAGAGATAAATATTTAAGTGCTTTAGGTCTTATTGAGGGATTTATTGAAAGGAGAGAGAAAGCCGAAGAAGAAGGGAAGCATAAAAAATTTATTGACGCTTAGAAGGGGTTTAAAGTCGTTTTTAAGGGTATTCTGGGCAAGTTATTAAACAATAAAGGGGATTAATATGTTTGAGAAAGTATCTACTAAAGAAATTAAGAAAATTAAAGAGAGGTTAGAGGCAGAATTAGAGGATAAGTTTTTACCACTTCGAAGAAAAGCAGAAGTTGAATCGCTTGTCTATCATATTAATACTTGGTTAGATTGGAGAGATTATCAGGGACGACAACATCACCGGGAAGTAATTCAAAGCGAGAGTTAAATAATTACGGCGGTCCGGCCAGACTAAGAACAGAACCGGATTGCCGATCCCTGCTCTCTGGTTTTAGTATGTTTCCGGAGGGCAGGGAATCTCTAAGGAGAGGGGTTTAAAATGTATCCAAGATATAAATGTCCGGTTTGCTGGTCGATATGGCGGAAAAGAGAACCTTTGCCAGTCTGTCCGATCTGCCGGGAAAAATTAATTAAGTTAGATGATGGGGTAGATATAAAAAAGATAATGGAGATAATTAAAGGGCAGGCTAAGGGAGTAAGGATAAAAGAGGATTCAAAAATTTCAGAAGAGAAAAGGTGGCGTAGAGCAATTTTAAAAGCTGAACAATTTATCGAGGAAATCGGAAGAACATAAAAATAGTTGTCTATATTAATTAAACTAAACGAAAGGAGATTAAAAAAAATGCCAGAATATAGGTGTAAAAATTGCGGGAAACATTTTTTGGGTTGGGGAGTATTTTCGATTTGCAATTATTGCGGTGGCAAGTTAGAGCCGGTAAATGAGCCTGCTAAAAGCAGAGTAAAGTAAGGTGGCTCGCTTGACTAAAGGAATAAACTCTTTCGATTTTCTTAGAGATTATCGAGAGGGCAAAAGCTACGAAGAAATTGCTATCTCCCAGGGTTGTAGTATAACTACTATTTCTAATCGAGTGAGGGATTTAGGCCTAAAAAGGGATAAGCAAAAACGGGAGATATTTTCAGCAGAAGAAAGATATCTTTTTTCTAAGATGATAGAGACTCGAGGGGGTAGAAAACAATTGCTTGAGATTTTGAGAGGGGAATAACGGTGCTTATTAAAAATATACATTGTCTTATAAAATTAGTAGCGATAATAATTCTTGTTATCGGGTCGGTTCTTTATGCGACAAAGAGGGTAAAGAGGTAAAGATGAAATTGTGCAATCATACAGAAAAAAGAGGGAAAAAGGGAAATCGACTTTCAGATCCTACATAATTTTATATATTTTTTTAGTCAAAATATACAAAGAAAGGGGGTAATTAAATCTATGTGGTGGATTTTGATTCCAATATTAACTTTATTGGCAATAGCTTTTAACGCTTACCAGTCAGGAAAAGAACTGAAAGAAGATATAAAGAAAGGATTCAATTAAAATAACTTGGCGGTCCGGTTCTCTATTCATTCTCCGGATTGCCGATCCCTGCTCTCTGGGTTTTTTCATATCTTCCTGGAGGGCAGGGGGTATTAAATAAAGGGGTCGTTTTGGGTAAAGAATCCTACGAATTTGTTGACTTGTCTTTAAAAAAAGAGATAGAAAAAAAGCTCGAAAATAGAGAAGAACAAGAGAGAAAAAAAAGATTCAAGATCTGTCTAAGATGTGGAGAAAGAAAATCGCCCTTCTACTTCGCAATCGATAGGCGTTCTACGGACGACAGGACAGGAGAGTGCCTTGCTTGCCGGAGTAAGCGAGCTCTAGCATATTATTACAACAACCGAGAAAAAATACTCTCGAAAATCAAAGAGTATCAGAGCGAGAAGGACAGGAGCAGTTATTTTCAAGGGTACCGGGAAGGGCATAAGGAACATCTTTCGCAGTTGGCTAAAAAATGGTATCGGAAAAATAGAAAAAGAATCAAAAAGAGAAACTTGGAGTATTACGAAGCTAATAAGGAAGCCTGCCAGGCTATACGAAAAAAATGGATCGAAGGACACAAGGAGAGAATTAAAGAGTATAATCGAGAATACAATCTAAAAATGAAAGGAGGTTGAACCTATGGGATTTTGCCTTTAAACTTTTAAAGAAAAAGACAGAACTGGCGAAACTGAGGAAAGTTGGGGCACCAGTCACAAGCTATGACCGGTGCAAGTTTTTAGCGGAAAAGGCTAATAAACGCATACAATCATAAGGGCTTTAAATTTGAGGGGCTTTAAAAGGCTTTAAATTAGCTTTTTATTTTGGCGAATCAACGATTATGCCTTATATCTTATAGCTTTTAAGGATTTAAGGCTAAAAGGGGGTGATAGAAAGATACCAACGGACCTAAAGAGACGCTATCTAAGCTATCAGGGAACGTTTTTTGGGCTATTTTGAGCGAGTTATCAAGTAAGAAGGGGGGGTTAATATGATTAAGATAAAAAAAATTAAGTATAGCAAGGTTATTTTAAGTTTTGTTATTGTGTTTTTATTAGTATTATCTATTAGCGGCATTTCAAAAAGTGAAGGTTATACCTGTGTCGAGATAATCGATATAAATGATAGGCTTGGTAATGTTCTCCTAGTAGGTCACGCTGTGGAACATAATCTTTTACGCAAAGCGATTAAAGACACTATTGCCCAAGTAATTGAAATTCTTGAGGGAAAAACTTTGTATGACATTAAAGATAAAATTTCAAATACTCTTCTCGTAGGTTGGACATTAGAGTATATGTATAATA
>NMQN01000895.1 GCA_003575245.1 Candidatus Atribacteria bacterium 1244-E10-H5-B2
TTCTCTCCCAAAGAAACGTTATTGGACTTAAGAGAAATATCGAAAAGGAGGGAAAAAGTATGCAAGGTAGTAAATTATATGTAGGAAATCTTAAGTATTCTGTGACAAATGATCAGTTAACTGAATTATTTGGCAATCATGGTGAAGTTAAGAGTGTCAACATTATCGAAGGCAAAGGCTTTGGATTTGTAGAAATGTCTTCACCAGAAGAAGCTGGAAAAGCCAAAGATGCGTTAAATGATACCGATTTTGATGGTCGTCCTTTAAAAATTGATGAAGCAAAGCCACCTAGACCAAGAAGCGAATATAAGAATAGATACTAAAATAGTTAATTAATTTAAATTTAATGTAATTCTGTTATATCAATAAAGGCCAGTCATCTTATATAACAGCTCAAATAAATCCTCATCAGATGTATCCAGTGGATTATTGTTTAAACTTCCCCCTTTTGCGCCCTTGATTAGTTGTGAGAAATCTTTTTCTTTTATCTTCCATTCCGAAAGATTTTCTTTAATTCCTACTGCAGAAAGCATTTCTTTTATCTTTTCTACTGCCCTTTGTGCAGCTTCTGTTTCCGATAATAAAGAGAGATCTTCACCTAAAGATTGAGCTATTTTAGCCAACTTTTTGGTAACTACCGGAAGATTATATTCCATTACATAAGGCAACAGTACTGCACAGGACAGACCATGAGGAATTTTATAGTATACTCCCAAAGGGTGAGAGAGGGCATGGGCTGCTCCTAATCCTGAATTAGACAGGCAAAGCCCGCTCAAAAGTGCAGCCATAGCCATATTTTTACGTGCTCCTAAATTTTTTCCGTCTTACCGATTAGACCTATGGCATGCAAGGCCAGGGTATCGGTGATTTCCTGACTTTTCTTACCTAAATAAGATTCTATACATTGAGTTAAAGCATCACCACCACATATGGCAGTTATATGAGGGGGTAGAGACAGGGTAAGTTCAGGGTCAACCAGAGCTACTTCCGGAATGAGCCAGAGGTCTCTTATGCTCTTCTTCAAACCAAGTTTAGTGTTAGTGATTACTGCATTTCTCGTTGCCTCTGAGCCGGTACCCGAGGTAGTGGGAATGGCGATAAAGGGCAAGGTTTTATGTTGAAATTTTTTACCTTTTCCTTCAATTTCATGATAATCAGCCACTGAACCTTCGTTGGTTACCATTGCCGAAATAGCCTTACCGGTATCCAGGACGCTTCCTCCCCCCAGAGCTATAACCAGATTGCAGCTTCCTTTTCGGGCTAAACTTGCTCCGGTATCCACTGTTTCAACTGTAGGGTCAGAGGGGATATTTTCATAGATTATATATTTTAAATTATTCCCCGTAAGCAAATGAGTTAAGCGGTCCAACACCCCACTTTTTTTCATCGCACTTCTACCTAATACCACCAAAACTTTATTTCCCAATCTTTTTGCATCTGCTCCAACTTGAGATAATCCTCCCGAACCAAAGATAATTTTTCCCGGTGTATAAAATTCCCCTACTTTAAGCAAAACTAACCTCCTTACAAAAATAAAATTAATTTAAATTAACTTTATAATTATTTTTCCATTAGATACATACGGAGCATATTTAGGGCGCGGCGGGCTGAGCGTAAACGGATTAGTTGGCGGCTTCCGAATAGCTGGTGTTTTTTGGCAATAGTCCTTTTACCATCAGCTAAAGCCATATAGACCAGTCCCACTTTCTTCTTTTCTGTTGCTCCTCCCGGACCGGCAATGCCGGTAATACTAATTCCTATATCACTGTGGCAGTTTATTCTTACACCTTCTGCCATTAATTTGGCCACTTGCCTGCTTACTTCTCCATATTTTCTGATTACTTCCGGCGGTACTTTTAGCAGGTCTTCTTTAACCCTGGCATTATAGCTTATCACCCCGCCTTGAAAATATTCAGAACTTCCTGGGATTCGGGTAATCATTTCTCCCAACATCCCTCCGGTACAGGATTCTGCCACCGCTACTTTTAATTTCTTAGTCTTTAATAAATTTCCCACGACTTCTTCTAAACTTTGTTTACCAGTTCCATAAACATAATTACCCAATATTTTAGTTAATTGATTAACCGAAGATTGTAATAGTTTTTCTACCTCTTTTTCGGTGGGAGCCTGGGTAGTTATTTGGACCTGAATATCTTCCGGATTAGCATAGATGCCAAAAGAAAAATTAGTTTGTTTGTTCATATAGTCGCGAATAAGTTCATTAACCGATGACTCTCCAAGACCAGTAATCTTTAAAATTTTTGACTTTTTAATCATAGAAGGTGGAAATTTTTCTTTTAGATAAGGGATTAGATTTTCTTCTATCAGGTTTTTCATCTCATGAGGGACACCGGGAAAAGAACATATAATTTTGTTATCTTTTTCTAAAATCATAGCCGGGGCAGTGCCATATTGATTAATGATAATTTTGGCTCCTTCCGGAAGGTAGACTTGTTTGAGGTTGCTCGGAGAAATTCTTTTATTAATTTTTTTGAGAATTCTTTTTAAATTTTTTTCAGCTTCCGGATATTTTATCAGTTTAAGATTTAAAGCCCTGGTAAT
>NMQN01000156.1 GCA_003575245.1 Candidatus Atribacteria bacterium 1244-E10-H5-B2
TTATCACTGTAAATAAGGATAGCTATATTATTAGAAATGAAAAAAAAGATGTTTTTGCGGAAGTAACAGGAAAATTTAAATTCAATGCTGATTCTACGGTAGATTATCCCACAGTGGGTGATTGGGTCTATGCCAAATATTTAAACAAAGATTCTTTTGCCGTTATTAGTGAAATCTTTCCCAGAAAAACAATCTTAAAAAGGAAAACATCGGGTAAAAAAATAGAATTTCAATTAATTGCAGCTAATATCGAAACGGCCTTTATTGTCCAGTCACTTGATTACAATTATAATCTCAGGCGATTAGAACGATATTTAGCAATGATAAATGAAAGTAATATTCGCCCTATAGTATTACTTAGTAAAAATGATCTGTTATCCCCTATGAATGTAGGAGAAAAGATATCCGAAATTCATACAGTGATGCCAGACATTCAGGTAGTGGCTTTTAGCAATATCACTAATTCCGGTTTAAGTGAAGTAGAAGAATTATTGATTCCTGGTGAAACATTTTGTTTGCTTGGCTCATCAGGAGTTGGAAAAACTAGTTTACTAAATACTCTTCTGGCCGAAGCGCGGTTTGAGATCCAAGCTATTAGAGAAAAAGATGGAAAAGGGAGACATACTACTGCACACCGCCAGTTAAATATATTAAAAAACGGTGCAATGCTCATAGATACACCGGGAATGCGAGAGCTGGGAAATATTGGATTAGAATCAGGCATTAATAATACATTTGATGAAATTGCAAAATTATCAAGGCAATGTCGCTTTAATAATTGTTCTCATATACAAGAGGATGGATGTGCAGTTTTAGCTGCGTTAAAAGATGGTACAATTTCCCAGGAACGCTATCAAAACTATATAAAAATGAATAAAGAATCAATTTACCATGAGATGTCATATTTGGAAAAACGACGGAAAAATAAACAATTTGGGAAATTTATTAAATCAGTAAAGAAGCATATTAAAAGTAAAAAATAATATCCAGAAAGCACACAAAATAGAAATGTAGGGCACGATGCATCGTGCCCACAGGAGAAATTCTATGCCAGATAAACTCTCCGCAAACATGCTGTATAATTATATCAAATGTCCCCACCGTTTAAACCTGGATCTTTTTGGAGATTATTCAAAACAGGACCCAATCAGCTCATTTGTAAAATTATTATGGGAAAAGGGCACTGATTTTGAAAAACAAGTAATAGAAAACCTACAGATACCATTCTTAGATTTACATTCCTACTTAAGAATTGAAAAAGAAAAACGAACCAAAGAAGCTATTAATAATGGTGTAGAATTAATATATAGTGGTCGCATAAGTGCAGGAAACCTAATTGGCGAACCCGATCTTTTAAGAAGAAGTGGTGATGGATACATTAGTGGTGATATAAAAAGCGGATCTGGTTTAGAGGGAGAAAATGATTTATCCGAAGGCAAACCAAAGCTCCACTATACAGTCCAGCTTGCCCTCTATACCGATATTTTGGAAAGGCTCGGTATATCTGCAGGTAGAAGCCCCTTTATTTGGGATATTCATGGACGAGAAATTGAATATAATTTAAACTCACCCCAAAGCACGCGAAATCCAGAATCCTGGTGGACTAAATATCAAAACTGCTTGGAAGCAGTTAGTAAAATAGCCGATCATGATCTAAAAACATTGCCTGCTTATTCAGGGACCTGCAAATTATGCCACTGGAGAGCCTATTGTTTTAAATGTTTAAGAAAAGCTAATGATTTAACCTTGATACCGGAATTAGGACGTTCAAAAAGAGACGTTATGATTAATCATTTAGGTTCGGTTGCTGAATTAGCTCAAGCTAATCTAAACCAATTTCAAAAAGGGAAAAAAACTATTTTCCCGAGAGTAGGTAGAGGTACCCTGGAGAAATTTCAAGAAAGAGCAATACTTTTATCAAAAAGTGGCTCCAAGCCCTATTTGAAAAGTCAAATCACCTTGCCAGATGCCCAAATTGAATTATTTTTTGATATTGAAACTGACCCGATGAGAGATATCTGTTATCTGCATGGATTCTTAGAGCGTCGTAATCGAGACACTAATACCGAGCGATATATTGCTTTCTTCTCCGGCCAACCAGATGAGCAGGAAGAAAAACTTGCCTTTAGCCAAGCTTGGGAATTTATTCAAAAATCAATGCCCTGTGTAATTTATTATTATTCACCCTATGAAAGAACCCAATGGAGGAAATTGCAAGAAAAATATCCGGAGGTAATGTCCGAAGATGATATAGTAAAAATGTTTAATCCCGAGTGTGCGGTAGATCTCTACTTTAATGTAGTAAAGAAAAAAACAGAATGGCCAACCAATGATTACTCAATTAAAACTTTAGCTTCCTATCTGGGATTTCACTGGCGTGATGAAAGTCCATCTGGCGCTGAATCTATTGAATGGTATCATCGATGGGTAGAAACTGGTGATGTAAACATAAAAACAAGGATTCTCAAATACAATGAAGATGACTGTATCGCCACACGTGTCTTATTGGATGGCATTTGTTCGTTGCCTTTATCAAAATAGTAGCCAATATATATTCAGGCACAATTAATCTAATTTATACGATCCTTTAACAAGAAGGTTTACATCTTTCGTGGAGTAATTGTTCCTTTATAATTTTAATTATAATAAAAATTTCCAAAAAGAATTTAGTCAGGAAAGTATCCCACTAATCTTTATTGCGGTATAGGCCAGAAGAAGGGATAGGACACTGTTTATAGTAATTCTTAATTTTACAACATGCAAATATTGGTTAATAATTGTCCCGAATAAAGACCAGGTTAAAAGAGCACAGAAACCTATAAGGGCAAAGCCCAATGAGAATAGGATAATGTAGAGAGGATTACCAATAAGGGGATTTAAGAAGACCGAGTAAAGTGTCAGTCCATAAATAATTGCTTTGGGATTTAAAAATTGGAGTAATATACCTTTGTAAAAACCCCAGAGATACTGGTCAGATTTTTCCTGAAACGAAAAGCTGGCTTTAAAAGTGCTATAGGCCAAGTAGAGAATATAGGCCGCTCCAATCCAGCGCATAATAGGTTCGACAGAGGGAATGGCCGTTAAAAGCAGATTAGAAAAAAATCCACAGAGTAACAACAGTAAGAAAAATCCGCTAACAATTCCATAAATATAATTCATGATTTTTTTAATTCCAAAATTAATACTCATGGAGGCACAGCTCAGGTTATTGGGTCCCGGGGTGAAGGTGGTAATCAAGACGAAGGGAATCAAAACACCAAAGTCAATTAAGTTCATTTCTATTCCCTCCTCAATTATTTATTTTAAATTATAATTTTTGGATTCAGACAGCAAGTAAAAGTGTTTATCAATTTACAGTAAAAAAGTTCTATTGTCAAGAAATTTACATAAATTTGCATAAGTTACAAAACCTGATAAAATTAAAAATGTTTAAGGATAGTTAAACTTATTATAATTTAACCGAAAAATAAAATGAGCTAACTCAAGATTGATTTACAAATAAGTAGAAAGGATAATTTGTGAGTAAAACGATTAAAAGTGTATGTGTATATGGCATCGGAGGTGTCGGCGGGTATTTTGGCGGCAGAATAGCTCATGAAATTAGCAAGGGTAACCGCGCTATACAGGTCTATTTTATGGGTCGAGGGGAACATTTAAAGGCCGTTCAGCAACACGGGTTAAATCTAATCACCGATAAAGAGGAATTTTTTTGTTTTCCAAATATTGCAACAGATAATATAAGACATATTCCTGCCCCGGATTTATACTTACTATGCGTAAAAGAGTATGATTTAGATAATGCTGTTGCATCAATCGCAAAAAATATATCCGCCAATACCATAGTTCTTCCCTTGCTTAATGGGGTAGATATCTATGAACGCATAAGGACCACTTTACGAAAAGCGATAGTCTCACCTGCCTGTATCTATGTTTCCTCCAGTATTGAAAAGCCCGGTACCATCAGGCAAAAAGGAGCTGAGGGACATATCATATTTGGTAAAGACCCGAGATACTTAAACTATAATTATGGGTATCTTGTTGAATTCTTTAATAAAATGGGGATTAGCAATACCTGGTATGATAATCCTTATCCGGCAATATGGGAAAAGTATATATTTATTACAGCGTTTAGTTTAATGACAGCCTATTCAGGAAAAACAATAGGAGTAGTACTCGCTGATGATAAGTTAAAGCGTATGACGGAAAATATCATGAAAGAAGTTGTTTTAGTGGGGAAAACAAAGAATATAAATTTTAAGCAAGATGTAGTAGAAAAAACTCTACAAAAAGCTAAAAATTTTCCTTACGAAACTAAGACCTCATTTCAAAGAGATTATGAAAAAGGGAAAACCAGACATGAAGGAGATATATTCGGAGGGACTTTAATTCGTTTGGCGAAAGAATATAATATCTCAATTCCCGCAATTACAGATGCGTATGGAGTTTTAATAGCGCGATAAAATCTGAGGAAGTTTAGCTTTAGGAAGAGGAAATAAATGTTGAAAGAATTAATCCAGGATGGGTATGGAATTAAAGAAGATTTAAATTGTGCAGAAGCCATTTTGTATGGTGCTAATCAAGTCTATCATCTTGACTTAAATTCAGATTCTCTGAAAATGGCTGCTGCTTTTGGCGGGGGAATGGCTATCGAAAGTGTGTGTGGTGTATTGACAGCATCAGTTATGGTTTTAGGGAAGCTCTTTGTTCCAGATGTCGCCCATAAACACCCGGAAATTAAAGAATTATGTAAAGAATTATTTGATACTTTTGAAAAAGAAATGGGCGATATTCTGTGTAAACCATTAAAGGATAATTATCGAACAGAAGAGAGAAAATGTAAGGATGTTATTTTGAAAGGGGCAGAAATTTTAAATAAGATAGTTACAAGAGAATTGAAAAGTTTGTCAAAGGTTAAGTTAATATGAAAAAAGTTTCACTGTCCCTAAAAATATATATTGGTCTTATTGTGACCCTGGCTATTCTGGCAGCGATTAATATCTTTTTACCACAAGGTGCTTTCTTGTCAACTCAAACACTTCCTGCTTCAAAGCCAGTACTTGCTCTGGCAAATGCAGCAATTATGTTAATCCTCTATGGGGGTTTGGGTTTTTTAGGATTGAAACTTTCCTCAAAACTCGGCTTTACTGATATTTGGGATTTGAAAGTTTCAAATAAACAAAGATTTTTAATTCCTGCCCTTGTGGGAGGGGTTATAGGAATATTTTTTATTTTCGTAGATGTAATTTTTAGTAAATTTCATAGCTTAGGTTCAATTCCTCATCCCCCATTTCCTACCTCCCTGGTTGCTTCAGTTACTGCCGGTATCGGCGAAGAAGTAATATTTCGCTTGTTTTTTATCTCGTTCTGGGTATGGCTTATTTCTTATGTAATCCTCAAAAAGAGATGGCAAAATCAGATTTTTTGGGTAGTCTCTATCTTTTCAGCACTTGCCTTTGCTTTAGGACATTTCCCTTCAGTTATGATTCTTTTTGATCTTAATACTATTCAAGAGATTCCATTTGCTCTTATCAGTGAGATAATCTTTCTTAATGGGGTGATTTCAATTTTTACTGCTTATTATTTTAGAAAATATGGTTTTTTAGCGGCAGTGGGAATTCACTTCTGGACAGATATAATATGGCATGTGATCTGGGGGATGATTTATTAGGGAATAGTCCTTTGATAAGGTTGAATGAAGAAAATAAGAAATCGTTTTGGAGAATTAAAAAATTAGTTAGTGTAAACTTTAGTGGGGTAGTAAGATCAAAGGAAGAATACTACTTTTTTATATCTTTTTCTCTCTTTCTTAACTCGATACTCGATACTATATACTCGATACTTTCTTTTGGCTCTTTTTGAATAAATTGCCAAGATGGTATAGAATAAAACAAGGTGGTGAAAATTATGGATAAGATAATTGCCCTTTGCGGATTAACTTGTACTGAATGCCCGGCATTTATAGCTACCCAGAAAGATGATGATGAGGAAAGAAAGAAAGTTGCTAAAATGTGGTCTAAGGAATTCAATGAAGAGGTTAAGCCAGAAGATATTAATTGTGATGGGTGTTTAACAGAAGAGGGGGGTCGAGTTTTTAATTATTGCAAGACTTGTGAAATAAGAAAATGCGCTAAAGAAAAAGAAATTAAAAATTGCGCTTACTGTAATGATTATGCCTGCGAAAAGCTAACCAAGTTTTTTGATATGGCTCCTGAGGCCAAGACTGCCCTGGCAGAAATCAGAAAAAATCTTTAGAAAAGAAGGATTCCTTTCTTGTAATAGCGAATGATATTTATAGAGGAGGGTTTTATGAAAATACTTCTTGTTTACCCTGAGTATCCAGAGACATTCTGGAGTTTTAAATATGCTATAAAATTTATTTCTAAAAAGGCGAGTCTCCCTCCTTTGGGACTATTAACCGTAGCTGCTCTGCTTCCTAAAGAATGGGAGAAAAAACTGGTAGATATAACTGTAACCACATTAAATGATAGAGATATCAAGTGGGCTGATTATGTATTTATTAGTGCCATGTCTATTCAAAAGGAGTCGGTGAAGAAGATAATTACTCAATGCAAGAAGTTGGGAGCTAAGATTGTTGCCGGCGGTCCTCTCTTTACATCCGGATATGAAGACTTTGAGGATGATGTAGATTATTTTATACTTAATGAGGCTGAAATCACTCTACCTCTATTTTTAGAAGATTTAAAAAGAGGACACCTTAAACATATCTACACCTCAGATCAGTGGGTAGATATAAAAAAGACCCCCATTCCGTTTTGGGAATTAGTTGATATAAATAAATATGCCACTATGTGTATCCAATATTCTCGAGGATGTCCCTTAAATTGTGATTTTTGTGATGTTACCTTCCTCTTTGGACATAAGATGAGAATAAAAACCAAAGACCAGATATTAGCAGAATTAGATAGTCTCTATTCACAAGGATGGAGAGGTGGGGTATTCATTGTTGACGATAATTTTATTGGAAATAAGAAAGAATTAAAAAATAAAGTACTTCCTGCAATGATTAATTGGATGGAAGAACGAAAATATCCTTTCACCTTTAATACTCAAACTACGGTAAGTCTCTCCGATGATGAGGAACTTATGCGGATGATGGTTCAGGCAGGGTTTGTTGCAGTATTTGTGGGTATTGAGACTCCCAATGAAGAGAGTTTAGCAGAATGTGGTAAGTTGCAAAATAAAAATCGTGATCTGATAGCTTGTGTTAAAAAGATCCAAAAGTTTGGTTTAGCAGTTAACGGAGGATTTATTATTGGCTTTGATAATGATACACCGGCGATTTTTGAAAGAATGATTGAATTTATCCAAAAAAGTGGAATTGTCAGCGCCATGGTCGGGCTATTAAACGCTCCTCGGGGTACTAAACTCTACCAACGACTTATCCGAGAAAATAGATTATTAAAAGAAAGTACAGGTGACAACACCGACCTTTCCATTAATTTTATTCCCAAGATGGATTATAAAGCACTTATTGATGGCTACAAAAGAGTTCTCAATACAATTTATTCCCCTAAATGTTACTATGAACGTGTCCTGACGCTTTTAAAAAATACGAAACCTTTTAAAAAGAAAAGATATCAATTTCATCTTTGTTATCTTACCGCGCTCCTTAAATCTATCTGGCAGCTGGGTATAATAGGGAAGGAAAGAATTTATTATTGGAAAATCTTTTTCTGGACTTTGTTTCGGCGTCCACAACTTTTCCCTACGGCCATAATCTATGCCGTCTACGGGTTTCATTTTCGTAAGATTTATAAAAACTATTAACTTTGTTAAGAGATCGTTACCCGCTGACAAAGTCTTCACTCAATAGGGGGCGAAAAGCATGGGTTTAGTTGCGATGAGTCAAAAGGAAAATGCCTTAACTATAACATTTTATTTGCTAGTAGCAGTTTTTGTTTTAGCAATAAGTATAATTTTCATCCCCGCATTTAGAAGATTTATAAGCGGTACTTTTATGATAATTTCCGGAGTTATTCTGGTTATATTGGGTAGTGTACTAATTGGTTTAACTTTG